>JAIYCA010000333.1 GCA_027488265.1 Planctomycetaceae bacterium | reverse complement strand
CGAAGTAGCCGTCGTGGTGCTCGAGTCCTTCGAAGATCGGCCAACCAAGATTTGCGCCGCGCGCTGCGGTACGCGTGACTTCTTCCCAGGTTCCCCAGCCAACGTCGCCGATGTGCAGCACACCAGGATTTCCCGCCGCGGGGTCATGATCACCAGATGCAGGGACGATTGTGGCGCGGAATGGATTGCGAAGTCCGAGCGCAAATGCGCGGCTTCGCGCGGAACGCGGCGCGCTTGACTCAAACCATGGATTACTCGTCACGCCGTTGCCAGTCGCGGGATCAAGTCGTAGAACTTTGCCGTTCAAACAGTCGATGAGTTGCGAGCGGTACGCACCGATGTTTTCCTTCGCGCGGAGGATTCCACGCGCGAGACCATCGTTCACGTAACCATCACCAACTTGGCCGCCGACATCGACCTCGTTGTAACTTGCGGCGTCGCCCGTTGTAACAAGCAGCGTTCCGTCCTCACCGAACATGAGCGAGCCAGGTCCGTGCGATTGATGCACGATGGGAATGCCCGATGCCGCCGTTTCGCCGAGCAAAACCAAGCGCGTCGACGTATCTGCGACTGAGCGATTCGATGCGGCTGTCGCGGTGTAGCGCGTGATGCGCCCAATCGTTGCGGCGAAATAGGTGTTGGTGAACTTGCTGTATTGCGCAGTGCCGAAGAAATCGAGGTGGTGGCGATCGACAACGTAGAGGAGATAGAAGTGGCCGTTCTTCTCAAAGTGCGGGTCAAGCACCACACTCATCAATCCGTAATCGCGCCAAGCACCGACTTCGTCGTTGAGATCGATCAACGGGGCTGCGTTACGCGTGCCATTGGTGTTGACGACCCACACGCGCCCGCCGCGTTCCCAAACTACCGCGCGGCCATCGGGCATGAAGGTCGTACCGATCGGCTCGTTCCAGCCATTCGCGATGTTCTCGACCACGAAATCGGCGGGCGGGGCGGCGAGTGTTGTGGAACAAGTGAGTGCCCCCGCGGCGATTGCGACCGAAGGTGCGAGGGCTGATGAAATTCCCGACGCAAGTCTCGACGAGAACTGTGCCAAAAGGTGGGTCAGAACGCTGCGCGCATGAAAGAAACCCGAGTGCATGGCGTCAAGGTACGGATCACGCGTCTGAACAGACCCATCGAACTGCGAAAACTGGTGTGTTCCGTGAGTTCAGGGACGAGCACGGCCGAAGATCACCGCGCGGGTTTCGCACATTCGGCGTTCGTTCGATCGCTCAAAAACCCATAGGAAACTGCGGGTCGGCGAGGCATCGCAGTGCGCCAGATTGAAACGCGTTTCACTTGGCGGCGTGAGACTGCGCGATGTTTCCGTGCGAACCATCCCGCGTTGCGAGGCGCGATGCGAGCGCGATCGCAGCCTTCATCGAACCCTCACTGGCTTTGTTCTTTCCGGCGATACCGAAAGCGGTGCCGTGATCGGGGCTCGTGCGCACGATCGGCAGGCCGAGTGTGACGTTGACCGCTTTATCCCAACCGAGCAGTTTCACCGGAATGAGACCTTGATCGTGATACATCGCGACGACGAGATCCCATGAACCCGCAGCGGCGTCGATGAAAATCGTGTCACCTGGGAACGGGCCATGCGCATCGATGCCCGACGCGCGCGCCATATCGATCGCGGGCTTGATGATGCGAATTTCCTCGTCACCGAAGAGTCCATTTTCGCCAGCGTGTGGATTGAGCCCACAGACTGCGATGCGCGGTTTCGCGATGCCAAGCGAAAGACAGAGTTCGTGCCCGAGCGCGATCGGTTCGTGCACGCGGCCAATCGTGAGGAGATTGCGAATCTCCATCAACGGCACGTGTGTTGTCGCGAGCACCACGTTCAATCGCGGCGAAACAAACGCCATCGCTTGACGCTTCGCTTTTGTTCGTGCGGCGAAGAGTTCGGTGTGACCGGGCCAGCGAAAGCCAGCAAGCGTCCAAGACTCTTTCGAAATCGGTGCGGTCACAATCGCGTCGAGTCGGCGTGGGTCGCCGTGTGGTCGAAGTGCGTCGTGAATCGCGTCTTCAACGAATGTCTTCGATGCAGCGCCGCCTGGCTTGCTCGGTTCACGCGTACCGCCGAAGATGCCAAATGTCCCTTGATGCAGCGCGTAGTCGATCACGGTGAAATCACCGAGCGCCATGCTGTCGTCGCGCGCATGATCGATTCCCGCGCGGAACCACGTTGGATGAATGCGCGCCGCATCGGCTGCCGCGAGCAGCAACTCGTTGTCACCGTAGATGACAAAGCGTGCGCTTGCGCGAATGGCAGGATCGCCGAGTGCTTTGACGACGACTTCCGGCCCAATGCCGAGTGGGTCGCCCATGGTGATGCCGACAAGCGGACGCTGCATCCCTGCAGGATAGCGCGAAGTCGATGGAATTCGCAGTGCTCATGCGCGTGGCGTGGTCACGCGAAGACGGTGTCGAGCCAGCGCGCGAGGTTGAGCATCGGCCACGCGAGTCGCCAATGCTGTGCCGCTTGCGTGCGAACGAGTGCGCGTGCAGCAGGCGTGAAGACTTCTCGTGAAACTGGGCCATCGATCCAGTCCGCGCGCGCGGCGATCCACTGTTCGAAAGGCAGCGGGAAACTCGCTTTGGGTCGCGCGACGATGTCTGGAGACAAGACGTCGGCGAAAGCTTGGCGCAGCACGCGCTTGGTGACGAGTGTGCCGCGCGGGGCATCAAGCGCGCTGCGCGTGGCCGCATTCGTCGAGTGAGCGGCGAGTGTCGTGGTTCCTGTAGAGAATCCGCGTGAAACACCGCAGAGAGCAGCCGAGCGCTCGCTTTCCGCTGCAGCGAAAAGATGCGCGCTTCCTGTTGCTTGCGCGGCGCGCAGCACTTCAAGATCTGCGAAAGGAACGCGGCCTTCGACGGAACCTCGCATGAGCGAGAGATTGAGTCGCTCGAGCAGATTCACGAGATTGACGCGGCGTTGCACTGCGAGATGCGCATCGATGGAGCGGAGATCGCCAGCGTTGGAAAACTCGCCTGTGAGGAGTGTTCCGAGCGGATCACGCCCAGCGTCGGTCGCAAGCGCATGCACCGTTGGTTCGAGCAATTCGGACGCAAGTGCGCGTGGCGTCCAACCGAACGCGGTGCGGTAGAAATCAGCAGCGGCACCGACGTTATGTTCGATCGATGCGTCGATCCAAGCGACTGTTGCATCAAGTGGCGCACCGTATCCGCCGAAGAGTTCATCTGCGCCTTCACCGGAAAGTGCAGCCTTAGCGTGCGGAGCGATGCGTTCAGACAACATCGAGATCGCAATCTCATTCGGAGTCGCGAGGGGCAGAATTCCTGCGGCAATCAGCGAATTCCAGCGTTCTCCGAACGTATCACCATCGACGAGTACTTCGTGATGTTCGCTCTTCAAGAGCTCCGCGACGCGGCGCGCCATGAAGAGGTCAGACGATGGTTGCGCGGAATCGCTCGCGGCACCCGCGGCAAACGTCACCAGCGACGTGGAGCGAGCGCGTGCAATCGATGCGATGATTGTGCTGTCGATGCCACCAGAAAGCAGCGTGCAAATGGGCGCATCGGCCACCATGTGCGCCTCGACGGAGCGCGTGACGGCATCGCGGACTGCGAGAATGGCGTCGTTTGGCGTG
>JAIYCA010000155.1 GCA_027488265.1 Planctomycetaceae bacterium | reverse complement strand
CTGCGCGGCCGCCGACGCCACCTTCAAGAACGACCTCGGCCTCGAGAGTCGGGTTACCGCGGGAATCAAGGATCTGACGAGCGTGAACGGATTCAATGGCGAAGGACATGGCAACTCTCAGATGAGGTCGAAACAGGAAGAACCGTGGGTCGGAAGTCTACACGGCAACTGATTGCTGTTTGTCGCTCAAAAAGCCTGCGTCGCGCCAAACGCTTCGTCACGCGTACGAGTGCAGGCCCGTGATCACGAAATTGATCACGATCCAGTTGAAGAGCATCACCGCGGCGCCGATCACCGCGAGCCACGCAGTCCAAAGGCCCTTGTCCTTCGCCTTCAAACGCACGTGGACGAGAATCGCAAACACGATGAACGTGTTGAGCGCGAAGACTTCCTTCGGATCCCAACCCCACGGTCGGCCCCACGAGTGGTCGGCCCAAATCGCGCCCATCACGATGCCCGCCCAGAGCAGCACGAACGAGATCTCCATCAACACCATCGTGGTGCCGTCGAGAATCTCGCCAAGCGCCGCGCGGCCTTTCGCCATGCGTTCTTCGCCGTGACTTCCTGAAACGATGAGGCTCGCCGCGCCGCCGACGCGCGCGTAGGTCGCCGCGCCACCGAAGGTGCGATGCAAGATGTAGATCCCTGCGCTCACCGCGGCCATGAAGATGAGGACGTAGCTGAAGATGATCACGTTCGTATGGATGTAGAGCCACACGTCGTGCAGCACGGGCATCATGTTCGAGATCGCGGGATTGAGTTGCACTGGAAGGAAGTGTGCAGCCATCAATGCGACCATGCCCGACACGGCGGCGCCGAGGGCGAACAGGCTGAACATCGCCGACTTCCGCACCCACCATTCGATCGCAACGGCGCCAATCGCGCCCATCCAGGCGGCGGTCGTCACGGCTTCGAACATGTTCGAATTCGGCCAGCGATCGGCGATGTACCAACGCAGCATCACGGCGATTGTGTGCAACAGCACAGCGAGACCGAAGATCCCCAACCCAATCGTGCGCGCGCGCGGCCACTTCCACACGAAACCAAGCAGGAGGAAGATCGAGGCCGCCATGTAGACGAGCCACACGCGCGTCATGTGATCGTTCTTGAAGTACCAGTACTCCCAACCAAGTCGCGTCTGATCGGGATACGTCTCGGCGCTGATCTTCGGAAGTTCGCTGCCGAGCGTCGCAATCGCGCCATTGACCGCGTTCGAATCACCCTTCAACCAACCACCGACGAGTGCACGCCACGCGTCACCAACGACCGCAGCTTGCTCGGGCGACAAGTCTTCGGGTTGACCTTTGTTTTCCGCAAGAAGCAGCATCGAGCCAGGCACCGGCTCTTTGCCATCTGCAAACATCACCGCAGAAATGCCGTGCCACTCTTGCGATGCATCACCATCGCCGCGCGGAACGATCTTCAACTTCGACAAAAGAAAGCGCGGGTCTTTCACGGTGATCGCCGAATCAATCGCGCGCACGACCTTCTCGGTTCGAATCAGATCGCCGCGCATTTCGCGCAAGACCGCGACCGATTCCGGCTTCAGAATCAACGTTTCTGAAATCAGCCCCGTCTTCTCGAACGCCTTCATCTGCTCGTCGAGCGCCGCACGCGACTCTGGCGTCGCGGCCGCAAGGAGCGCGTCGGCGATGCGCTTGCGCGGCCCCGCGCCCTTGACGTAGATCACGTCGGCGTCGCGATAGACGTCCGGACGGAAGAGCATGTCGAGATACGTGAAGAGCGGGTCTTGCCCGTTGATCTCACGCGGGCCAGAGACGAATGCCATCATCTCCTGCGCGAAACTCGAGAGACTCTTCAAGCGACCATCGCTTTGCACCGCGATCGTTCCGAGTGGCTTGAGATCCACGCGCTCGACGAACGGCTTGCCAGCATCCGCTGCATTCGCATTGGAAGCTGGGGTCGAAGCTGGGGTCGAACTCGCAGGCGCGTCTTGCGCTTGTGCGGGCGCGAGCGAAGTTGCGCACGTGAGGAGCGCAACCACCGCAACAACCAAGCTCCGTGCCACGCGCATGCTGCGCGAAAGAATCGTGTGAGAGTTCATGCTTCGACCTTTCTGCCGTTGCGTGCAAGACCTGCGAGCACTTCTTCTTGTCGACGTCGCTTGATCACTGGTTTCACATAGAACGCATAGATCATGCCCGCGACCGCGATCACACAACCAAGCAACTGGATGTAGACGCCGTTGCGGTTTCCTACGCCGAGCACGGTGTAGTTGAGTCCCGCGCTCGGCCGGATTCCCTCGTCTGACGATGTATCCGGCGGATCCCATTGCGCTTGGAAGTACCACAGTCCGTCGTGTTCGATCGGATCGTTGACGCTCACCGTCGTTGGCTCGCTCCAAGACGAACCTGGATCGCGGAAGCGCACAGCGCTGGTGTAATCGCGAATCGTGCTCATCGCGCCGGTAAAGCCACCGACGTGTGACGTGAGAATGAACTCCTCGAGCGCGATGTCCGTGCCAAGCGGAAGACGTTGACGCGAGAAAAGCATCTCAACTTCGCGCCCATCCGCGAGACGCATCACCATCGGCTTGTACGGCGAACGACGCAATACATCCTCGG
>JAIYCA010000337.1 GCA_027488265.1 Planctomycetaceae bacterium | reverse complement strand
TCAAACGGCGTGCATCGCTCTCGCTGCGCTCGATCGATGATTTGAGCTCCGCTCAAATCAAGGTCTTTACGCTTCCAACGGAAGAGCGAATCCCTCCCCCACCGTTTTGAGCGCTCGCAACCTGCTTCGCAAGTTTGAGCACTCGCGACTCGCTTCGCTTTCGCTCGCTCTGGCGTGGATCGCGCCAACGGTCGCCGCCAGCGGCGACCGCGACGGTGATGAGGCCTCGCAACTTGCTCGCTCTGGTGCTTGCTCGTGCTCGCGGCGACTACTCAAAGGGCGTGCATCGCTCTCGTGCGAACCGCGACTCGTCGCGCGTAATAAACACAATCTGATTGTGCATGCGCGAAATACGGACGAGTTTTCCGTTATGCTCTGCGGCTCGTGTCAGATGAGACGTCCATTCTCGAACGCGTCGCTGCCGGTGACCCAGGCGCGCCCTCTGAGTGCATTTCGCGATTCAGCGGGCTCGTCTGGAGTCTTGCACGCCGACTCTGCTCGTCGGCGAGCGATGCGGAAGACGCCGTCCAAGAGATCTTCATCGACCTTTGGAAGAGCGCGCCCCGCTTTGATAGTTCCATCGCGAGTGAGACAACGTTCGTTGCGATGATCGCGCGACGGCGATTGATCGATCGCGGTCGGCGCAAGATGCGTCGGCCCGAGGTTCCGCAGATCGCAGAAACAGTCGCCGATCGCGCGGAACGCGTGGATCGCCCCGAACTCGGCGAGCAGCAGAAACTCGCGCAACGCGCGTTTTCGCAACTTCGCCCTGAGCAGCAACAAGTGCTGCAACTCGCGATTCACCACGGCTGCTCGCACGAACAAATCGCAACGGCGACAGGCATGCCGCTCGGAACGGTCAAGACACACGCTCGACGCGGCCTCATCAAAATCCGCCAAATCCTCGCAGAACAAGGCGTGTTGTCACCCGAAGATCTCGCGCGCGCGGCGACACTTCCCGAGGGCAGTGTCCGCGCAACTCGCAGCGAGGAGCTCGACGGAGGTCGCACATGAGCACCTTCGACGAGTTCAATGACGAGCGCGATGACCTCACGCCCCGCGTGCGGCTATCCGCCGCTGCTGCAGACCGCGCACTCTTCGGAGGCTCGGCGTCGGTCGAAGAACTCGAGCTCGCGAACGAACTCGACCTCGATCTCGACGCAGAAGATCGCGCGTTCGAACAGTGCGTTGCACTGCTTGCAGAGGCGAAGGTGAACAGCAACCTCGAGCGCGCTCCTGCAGCGCTCGAAGCGCGGCTGCACGCGTTGTGTTCCGCGATGCATCAAGTGCCACAGCGCGAAACGACTTCACCGCGCGATGTCCGATCGCTCACCGAGACATCACACGCGAGTACATCACGTGATGTCGCTGCCCCGCGACCACTCCGTCCGCGCTTCGATTGGCTCGCGGCCGCTGCGTGCACGACGCTCGGCGCCGCCGCAACGTTCGCGATCCTCAACGCGCGTGATGACAAGGCCGCACCGCCAGCGACCGTCGATCCCGCGTCGTTCCTGCGTTCCCACCCGAGCGCCGTGCATTGGCCGTGGGCAGGCACCGAAGATCGCGTCGTCGTTGGCACGGTCGGCGGCGAGGCGTACTTCGACCCAACCACCAACGAAGGTCTGCTCGTCATCGAAGGCCTCGCGCCAAATGATCCGACGGTCGAGCAGTACCAACTCTGGATCTTCGATGCCGCACGAGATGAGCGGTACCCCGTCGACGGCGGCGTATTCGATGTGCGACCGAACGAGCCGACGCGCGTGCCTGTCGTCGCGAAACTGCCGGTTTCGTCGCCGAAACTCTTCGCCGTCACGATCGAGAAGCCCGGCGGCGCGGTCGTGAGCGATCGACGCATCGCTCTCCTCGCGAAGCCGTAAGCCACCCTGGCGAAGCCGGAACCCACGCTGGCGAAGCCGTAACCCACGCTCGCGAAGCCGTAAACCTCGACCGCGAAAGTTTCCCTTCGGGAGACCCGATCTGCGATGTCGGGCGTGATCGCAGAAGGTTCATCGCACAAGGTCCATCGACGTCGCGCGACCACGCCCCCGCTGTTGCCTTTTTGGATTTCACAACAACAACGACGCGCGAATCCTCAACGCGATGGAACGCGCTTCGTACCATGGCGCCCATGCTTCGAAAGCACTTCTTCCACATCGCGTCTGTGACGCTCCTCACGACACTCTCGCCACTCGCCTCCGCCGTCGCGCATGCGAATGAGTCCGATCCCACGATGGGGCTCTGCCGCTACCCCGACATCTCGAAGGACTCGATCGTCTTCACCTACGGCAACGATCTTTGGATCGTGCCGAAGTCGGGCGGCACCGCACGTCCGCTCGCGAATCCGCCAGGTTTCGAAGGCTCGGCCCGCTTCTCACCAGATGGCAAGTCGATTGCGTTCCGCGCCAACTACGACGGCGGCAACGATCTCTACACGATGTCGGTCGAAGGCGGCATTCCGCAGCGCGTCACCCATCACCCCGCGAGCGAAGGCCTCTGCGACTGGACGCCCGATGGCAAAGGCCTCGTCTTCATGACGGCCGCACTCGAAGGTCTCGGCCGCGCGCAGAAGCTCTACATCGTTGGCGCGAGCGGCGGATTGCCTGAAAAACTCCCTGTGCCCTACGGCGCGAACGGCTCGATCGACAAGACGGGCGAGTGGCTTGTGTACACGCCGCACTCGACCGACACGCGTACGTGGAAGCGCTACCGCGGTGGCATGGCGACCGACGTGTGGCTCTACAACTTGAAGTCGGGCGAATCGCGCCAAATCACCGAATGGGAAGGCACCGACACGCTCCCGATGTGGCATGGCCGAAAGGTCTATTTCCTCTCTGATCGCAGCGCCGCTGAAGGCAACGTGCTCAACGTGTGGAGCTACGACGTCGACTCGAAAGAGACGAAGCAAGTCACGCGCTTCAAGGATCACGATGTGAAGTGGCCGGCGATCGGCCCCGATGACGGCGGCGCAGGCGAAATGGTGCTGCAGCACGGAGCACAGCTCTACCGACTTGATCTTGGCAACAACTCATCGAGCCCGATTGATATCAAGGTGCCAGGTGACCGCGAAACGCTGCGCGTCGCGATTGTCGACGCTGCGGAGAACATCCAAGGCGCGTCGATTTCGCCCACAGGAAAGCGTGTGGCGGTCGTCGGACGCGGCGACATTTGGTCGGCGCCTGCGGAGAACGGGACGCCGCGCAACATGACGCGTACCGATGGCATTTTCGAGCGCAGCGCCGCGTGGAGCCCCGATGGGAAGACGATTGCGTTCTTCTCCGATGCGACGGGCGAATACGAGCTCTACACCATGCCCGCCGATGGTCGCGCGGATGGCAAGCCCGCTGAACCGAAGCGCATCACGACGAACGGCCAGCACTTCCGTACGTCGATCGATTGGGCGCCCGATTCGAAGTCGGTTGTCATTCAAGACAAGGCCGGCAACATCGAACTCGTGAAAGTCGAAGACGGCACCACGATCGCGCTCGACAAGAACCCCGAAGCGCCACGACAAGTTGGCATTTCGTTCTCACACGACTCGCGTTGGATCACGTGGAGTCGTTCGTGCGACACCACCGAACTCGAGGCGATCTACCTCTACGACACGCAAGCAGCCGATCCGGCGCAAGCGAAGCATCAGGTCACCGACGGCTTCTACTCTGACTCCGATCCGACCTTCGATCGCAAGGGCGAATGGCTCGTCTTCACGAGCCAGCGCAACTTCTCGCCGACCTACGGCGAGTTCGACACAACGTGGATCTACAACAATTCGCAAGTCTTGATGGCGGTGCCACTCAAGAAGGACTTCAAACTTCCGTGGCTTCCAACGAGCGACGAAGAAGGCCAGAAGGATGAGGGTCGTCCGTCGGGTGGCGGCGCTCCCGCAGCGGCTCCTGGAGCGGGCGGTCCGCCAGCCGGAGGCATGCCGCCTGCGGGTGGTCGACGTCGTCGCGGTGCTGAGAGCGATGCGGATTTCTCCGGCGAAATCGCGGTTCCCGTGCTCAGCGACTTGCCGCTCGTCGAGCTGACTGCGCAAGACGAGAAGAAAGACGAGAAGAAAGACGAGAAGAAAGACGAGAGCACGCAAGACGCGCCTGCCGCGACGGGCCCAGCGGGTTCGTGGAAGTGCACGGTGTCGATGCCGGACGGACCACTCGAGGTCACGTTCGAAATCACCGTCGCTGCCGACAACAGCGTGAAGGCGACGTTCTCCTCGAAGATGGGTTCAGGTGACGCGAGCGGCACATGGGACGCTGCTTCGAAGACGCTCAAACTCTCAGGCACGTTCCAGAAGATGCCGTTCACGATCGAAGCGACGATCGACGGCGACAGCATGAAGGGTACGACGACTGGCGAAGGCCCAGACGGCCCGATGACGCACGACATCACGGGTACGCGCACTGCAGCGGCGAAGGCTGACGCGGGCGATGCGAAGAAGGCAGAGAAGAAGTCCGTCGAGATCGATCTCGACGGATTCGAAGCGCGCGCGGTGCGACTCCCCGCTCCCGCCGGCAGTTTCGGTTCGATCGCGTTCAACGATCGCGGCGAACTCATCTACGGCCGCGATGGCTCGGTGCGCATCATGGATCTCTCGTCGAAGTCGCCAAGCGAAGGCACGGGCGTCACGGGCACGCGATTCGCGATTTCTGCCGACGGCAAGAAGTTGCTCGTGGGCGGCGGCCGCGGCGGCGCGTCGATTGCGGGTTCGGGTGCCGGCGCAACGGCGAAGCCGATCGTCGCGAGTCCGATGCTTGTCGAAGTCCATCCGCGCCACGAACGCGCGCAGATCCTCGCGGATACCTGGCGCATCTTCCGCGACTACTTCTACGACCCCGGTATGCACGGCGTTGATTGGAAGGCGATTCGCGCGAAGTACGAAGCGATGCTTCCTGCGTGCGTCACGCGCGAGGATCTCAACTACCTCATCGCGGAAATGATCTCGGAACTCAACGTCGGCCACGCGTATCTGCAAGGCCCTGGCGACGTCGAGAACACGCCGAGTCGCAACGTCGGTCTCCTTGGCGTCACGTTTGAACGCGCGACGAACGACGACGGCACGACGGCGAACGCCTGGAAACTCGCGAAGTTCACGCGCGGCGGCGATTTCGACGACGCAGCGCGCAGCCCACTCGCCGCGCAAGGGCTCGGCGTAAGCGAGGGCGATTACCTCGTGGCCGTCAACGGCGAACCAATCGATCCATCGAAGGACCCATGGGCACCGTTCCTCGGTCTCGCGGGCAAGGCCGTCACGCTCACGATTGCGAAGAAGCCCGTCCTCGACAAGGACGCGAAGGATGTTGTGGTCACGACCCTTGCAAGCGAAGACAGCTTGAACTACTCCGCGTGGGTTGAATCGAAGCGGAAGCGCGTCGAAGAACTCTCCGGCGGCAAGATCGGTTACCTCTACGTGCCAAACACCGGCGTTGATGGTCAGACCGAACTCGTTCGTCAGTTCTTCGGTCAACGCACGAAGCCCGCAATCATCATCGATGATCGTTGGAACGGCGGCGGTCAGATCCCAACGCGGTTCATCGAACTCCTCAATCGCCCCGTGACCAACTACTGGGCGCGTCGCGACGCACGCGACGGCGTCTGGCCACCAGATGGTCACTACGGCCCGAAGGCGATGCTCGTGAACGGCCTCGCGGGTTCCGGCGGCGACATGTTCCCGTGGCTCTTCAAGCACAACAAACTTGGTGAAGTCATCGGCACGCGCACGTGGGGCGGCCTCGTCGGAATCTCGGGGAACCCGAGCCTCATGGACGGCGGCACAATCGCGGTTCCGACCTTCGGCTTCTACGAGAGCGACGGCACGTGGGGCGTCGAAGGACACGGCATCGATCCGACCATCGTCGTGATCGACGACCCAGCCAAGATGAAGGATGGCGGCGATCCTCAACTCGAGAAGGCCGTTGAAGTTCTCCTCAAGGAAATCGAAACCAAGGGCTACAAGCCCGTTGCGAAGCCGAAGTACCCCGACCGCAGCGGAATGGGACTTCCAGAGAGCGACAAGTGATGCTGCTCTCACGGCGCTGAACTCACCGTTCTGCGGCGAGATGTGCATCGAAACACGCCCACCCCGCCCCGCGCGGGGTGGG
>JAIYCA010000272.1 GCA_027488265.1 Planctomycetaceae bacterium | reverse complement strand
TCAGCACCGACGCACCATTCGAGTTGCGCCAGTTCTGTGGGCCGGCCGCGAAGTTCTCGGTGAAATCCGTGATCGCCGCCGACGAAGATGCCGCGACACAACCAACAACGACAGCCGCACCAGCGGTGAACAATCCAACCTGCATGAAGTCCATCCCTTTTCATTTGGCCGAGTTGTTGCGGCGCCTCCCAAGCGCCTCGAGAACAACCCCGCGGACTCTGAACGTAGCCCTCAACGCGCGACGAGGCAAGCAATCCCACCGATGAGGTCGGAAATTGGTCGAGTCGTTGCGGAGAGCGCGTGATTTTCGGTCGTCCGCAGCGGTTTGCATCGCCTGCATCCCGTGAACGCAACACGGAAAGGCGCACCCGTGCACCACGCTCCATGCGATTGATTCAACGCTCCGTGCCGCATCAGCCGCAATTCGCCCCGCAAACCGCGTCCACGAGCATCGCTGCACGCGCGGGAATGCGATCGAGGAAGAGCGACGGCTCGAGAACTTCGAGCTCCATCAAGAGCGGTCGCCCGTCCGCACCGCGCGCGAGATCGACCCGCGCATACGCAATCTCCCCGAGTTGCAGCGAGCCAACATGTGCGAGGATCTGATCGGCGAGTGCACGTTCGTCGGCCGCAGGTTCGACCAGTCCGCGCGACTGCTCCGCATCATTCTTCCACCGCGCACCTTTGTGGACCGCGTGCGAAAACTTGCCGGCGAAAAACACGAGGTTGGACTCGCCGTGCACGACCACCGACGCGAGGCAGGGTTGCACGAGAAGATCGCGCTCTGCGTGTTCGAGATGATGGACTTCAACCGATCGGAAATCCCCGCGCGCCACGCGAATCGTTGCGAAGCTTCCTGCAGAAACCGCTGGCTTCACGACGAGTTCACCAAACTGCGCGAAGTGCGCGGACCAATCAATCGCTTCGCCCGCACGATGAAGCACTGTTGGCACCACATCAATTCCCGCCTGCGCGAACTCGACGAGATACGACTTGTGCAAGTTCCAACGAAGCACCGCTGGGCCGTTGATCAAGCGTGTTGCAGCGGACACGCGATCGATCCACGCGCGAAACGCTTCAAGATGCGCGAGGTAGTTCCACGTCGATCGCACGATCGCCGCGTCATATGCATGCCACTCGATCGACTCGTCTTCCCACGCGACGATTTCCGCGGTGACACCGCGCGACGCGAACGCCCCGACGAGGATCGCAAGATCCCAATCGGGGCGTGGAAGTTCACGACATGTCACAAGCGCGAGACGCACTGTCAACCTCTCGACCTGCGTGCATCATGGGCGTCGGCGAGTGTTCGCCACGAGTCATCAAACGCCCACTCGTAGTTTTTCCATCGCCCAATCGATGACCGATTGATTGGCCGCTTCACCTGTTGGCTTGAGAGTGTTGCCGTGCCACGCGAACTTTGCTCGGGAGAAAGCACACGGTCGTCCATAGAAAGGGACATGCGTGTAAGGCAGCGATGCGCGAAAAAAGCGGGATCTTCCACCAGATCTTCGTACGCGAATGACTCATAGGAAAGGACACCGTGCTCGCCGCCGAGGGCCGTCAGCGCCTCCGGTACAAACTCTCGCTCAAAGGCAATCATGCGCCGAATACTCTCGAGCCGACTCGTCCAACCGTACGCAATCGGATTGAGAAAGGACATGTATTGACTGATCGCAAGGTCTCGCGGATCTCTCTCCACATTGATGAGAACTGCTCCCGGTAGTGTGACGGCGATCTCGACCAGCACTTGCCACGCGAGTAGCGACTTGTCGAATGTCCAGCTCGCGCCCGCTTTGCGAATCTGTTGCGCGCCACGGACGTATCGTGTCTGTTCGGCCTCAAGCAATGATGCTGGCGTTGCGCTCGGAACACGTGGCCACATGGGTAAGCCACCGAGTGCGTGCTGAATACTCGTCAGCCCGTCAAACTCTCCGATACCGCCGATCGACGGATGTCGGTCGAGCATCATCTCAACGAGTGTCGTACCTGATCGCGGCATGGCGGCGACAATCGCGACGCCCTCAACCTTCGGTACCCGCGGCTTGCAGATCTCGGACGCCTTTTGAAGCGTCGCGCGTCGCTCTTGCAGTGGTTGAAGCCATGATTCAACCTCGACAATCTGTCCAGTCGTGCGATGAGTCTCTGTCGCCCACTCGAATGCCTCGCGATATCGACCCGCTTTGTCGAGACGTCCTGCTGCTTCAAAGCCTGCGAGTCGGCGGAGAATCGCGGGATCACGGCCTCGCAAAATCGCGCGGTAGACATCCATTCCCGCATCAAAATCTTCATCCGTGCGCACGCGAGCCACCGACATGGCAGCGCGCGGATCCTTCAACCATGCTCCACCTGCTGCGACCATTGCAGCCACTTCTGCTCGTCGGCCGGCGTTGAAGTACAGCTCAGCGAGCGCGAACGCGGCTTCGGGGGCGTGAACACTGCGACCTCCCGCGATCGCACGGAATCGTTCAATCGCTTCATCCGTGCGACCGAGTCGTTGATCCAACGTCGCACGAATCAAATTGGCTGATTCGTCCCGAGGCGCAAGACTCAATGCCAACGCAATGTCAGTTTCAGCATCGATGTAGTTCCGAAGCCGAATATTGGCGCGACAACGTCCAAGCCTTCCCAAGAAACTGTTGGGTGCCTTCGCGAGGAACTGATCCGCTGCGAGCAACGCCCCAACAGCGTCACCCGATTCGAGCAATCGATCTATGCGCGCTGCGGGAGTCTCGAGCCTAGCCATGTGCGGAATGTAACCGAGTGCACCATTCACACGAACGGCGCGCGGTCATGCGCCAACAGCCGCGTGGTATGCGGAGACGGCCGACTCCAGGGCAGCGCGCTCTGCCGCAGGAACTTGCGCAAGAAGGCCGAGTTTCTTCCACGTGTCGAGCTTCGACTCGGCGTCGATGCCCGCGTACACCGTGGTCGAATCGATGATGCGCTTGCCAAGAATTTCCTCGAGTTGCGCTTGCGAGTACGTTGGGCGCACGTGCGCCGTCGACTTCGTGCCGTACTGCTGCAAGTTTGAAGCGAAGATGCCCGCGGCGCTCACGGGGAGGAAGTCTTCGTAGCGCTGGCCTTCGTACTCGACAAAGCCGAGTTCGACGAGTTTCATGAGGTCGGTCGGCAACGCGCGGCCAGCGTTCGCAGCAGCGATGCCTTGCGCCGTTGGTGCGTACCGCGCGTAGACATAGCCCTGCCCGATCAATCCAGGCAGCGTCTTCGCAAAGGGCGCAAACGGCGCGCGATACGCCGCCTCATACGCAGCCATGTCGCGCTTCGGAAGACTCGGGTCCTTCTCGCGGCCCGCATCGGCTTCCGCAAGGCACGTGTCGTAAAGCGCGCGACCGGTTGGTGTGCACGCGTAGAAACGCTCTTCGATTTCGCCGAATCGCGCGGTGTGCGTCGTCTCGGCCACCGTGCCATCCTCTTCCGTAAAGCGCACGGCCTCGGTGAGTGCTTTGTACGCGTCTTGGCGAAGGAGTACCGGTGTGTCTTCGCTTGGTCCTTCGGTGAAATCCTTGAATCCCGCGTGCTTCAATTTCGAGAGCGCGTACTCCGGCTTCGCGAATTCCGCCGTGAGTTGCGCGGCGAGTGTTTTGAGGAGTGATGTCAATTCAGCGGGAGACATCGACGCGCGGCTCCACTTCGCGATCTCATCCAGCGGAATGTGCTTGAAGTGCAGTTTCATCGAATCGCGATGCGTGTCTGCAGCGGCTTCCGCAGCGATGCGGCCGAGCACGGTTTCTGCGCGTGCTGCGAACCACGTGGCGTCTTGCTCGCCGAGGCAGTGCTTCATCGCCGCGGTGTAGAGGTCGATCGAGAACGTGTTCGGCGTCAAGTGATTGAGG
Organism: Planctomycetaceae bacterium; assembly: GCA_027488265.1. Lineage (GTDB taxonomy): Bacteria > Planctomycetota > Phycisphaerae > Phycisphaerales > SM1A02 > QWPT01. The sequence goes on along the minus strand of JAIYCA010000272.1, from coordinate 614 downwards.
TGATGCGACTGGAAGCACGAGATGTCGGCAGCGATCTTGAAGCCCGAGGCCGAAAGATCCTTGTAGAGTTGATACCCGCGCGCAGCGCCTGTCCACTTGAAGATGCGCTCCGTGCACTCGCGAATGAGATCATCCGCGTCCGCCGCGGCGAGCCCGCCTTGGCGCTCACTCTTCTCAATCAACTCCTTCGCGCGCGCCGAGAAAACCGTGCGCTTCGCGAGCACCTCTTCGATGCGCACGCGCGTTTCGGGGTCGAAGTAGTCGGTCATCAAAAGCGACGTAAAGACGCGGTGTTCGGGACGCACGATCGAGCGAAACGCCGTTGCGATGATCGGCTGACTCTTCGAACCGACGCACGTCATGTCGTAGAAGTTGTGCGGCTCCATCGCAAAGCACGCGAAGAGACGACCAATCCAGCGGTATTCGTCGGGGCGTCCGATGCGGATCGCGCCGTGGCGTTCACCGGACGTGCGCTCGAGGTCTTCGTCGCTCATCGTGAAGCCTGGATAGAGCTTCGAAAGCAGCGTGCAAATCGCGCGATTCGTCGCGTGATTGACGAGAAGCGACTTGTCGTAAAGCGGCACTTCCTTTGCGAACATCGCGGAGAGCGCTGC
>JAIYCA010000168.1 GCA_027488265.1 Planctomycetaceae bacterium | reverse complement strand
GTCGATGGCGCGCGAAGAAATCAAAGACGGCGGACAAGTGCTCGACGTCTGCGTCGACTTCGTTGGCCGCAACGGTCCGAAGGACATGGCTGAAGTCGCCGCGCGCTACGTGCGCCAAGTGAACGCGCCAATCATGTTCGACTCGACCGATCCTGCGGTCATCGAAGAAGGTCTCAAGCGTCACGGCGGCAAGGCCATCGTCAACTCGATCAATCTCGAAGATGGCGAAGAGCGACTCAACAAGATTTGTCCGTTGTTGAAGAAGTACGGCGCAGCGTGCGTCGCACTCACGATCGATGAAGATCAACAAGCAGGTATGGCGAAAACTTGCGCGCGCAAACTTGAGATTGCAGCGCGCATCCACGATCTCTACACGCGTAAGTGGGGGTTGCCCGAAGAGGACATCCTCTTCGATCCGCTCACGTTCACGATCGCGACGGGCAACGACGACGACCGTCGGCTCGGCCTCGAGACACTCGACGGCATTGCCGCGATTTCCAAGCATTTCCCGAAGTGCGGCATCATCCTTGGTCTCTCGAACATCTCTTTCGGCCTTAAGCCCTCAGCACGCGCGGTGTTGAACAGCGTCTTCCTCCAGCACGCACGCGAACGCGGCCTGACCGCTGCGATTGTGCACGCGTCGAAGATCATGCCGCGCAATCGCATTGCAGCCGAGCATTGGGAAGCTGCGGAATGGCTCATCTTTGATAAGCGCGGCGCCATGCGCCCTGAGGGAAAGCCAGAGAACTTCGATCCGCTGCTTCACTTCATTTCGCTCTTTCCAGATGGTGTCGAAGAGACGACTGCGAAGAAGTCGCTCGCCGATCTCCCGATCGAAGAGCGTCTCGCGCAGCACATCATCGACGGCGAAGATCGCGATCTCGACAAGAGCCTCGCGGAGGCGATGCAAAAGTATCCGCCGCTTGCGATCATCAATGATCACTTGCTCGGCGGTATGAAGACCGTCGGTGAGCTCTTCGGTTCAGGACAGATGCAACTTCCGTTCGTGCTGCAATCCGCAGCCGTGATGAAGAAGGCGGTGTCGTTTCTCGAACCGCACATGCCGAAGGCCGAAGCAGGCGCGGGAAAGAAAGCGAAAATCGTGCTCGCAACAGTGGCGGGCGACGTGCACGACATCGGCAAAAACCTCGTCGACATCATTCTCTCGAACAATGGTTTCGAGATCCACAACATCGGCATCAAGCAGCCGCTGCAAGCGATTCTCGATGCATGGCGGAGAACGGGAGCAGACGCGATCGGCATGAGCGGCCTGCTCGTGAAGTCGGTCGCGATCATGGAGGAAAACCTCCACGAGATGAATCGACTCGGTGTGAACGTGCCCGTCATTCTCGGCGGTGCGGCGCTGACGCGTCACTACGCTGAGAGCCATTTGCGCTCGATCTACAAGGGCCCGCTGTATTACGGCCGCGATGCGTTCGAAGGACTCGCGGTGTGCGACGCGCTTGCGTCGAAGTCGCTCGCGACAATCGATGCAGAAATCGACGCGCGCCTCGCGAAGCGCGAAGAAGTCGATTCGAAAGTGGCGCGCGCGCGCGCGGCGGAACCGCGCGTCGAAGTTGCGGCGCGTTCGTCCGTGTCGACAACGTTGCCTGTGCCGAAGGCGCCGTTTCTCGGTGACCGCATCGTCGAGGACATTCCGCTCGATCAGGTGTATCCCTACATCAATCTTGTGGCGCTCTTCCGCGGCCAGTGGGGCTTCAAGAAGGGCGACATGAGCGAAGTGGAATACGAGCGTTTCATCGAGGAAAAGGCTCGTCCCGTCTTCGATCGACTTTGCCGTCAATGCAAGGACGAGAAGATTCTTCGCCCGCAAGTGGTCTACGGCTATTACCCCGTCGCGAGTGAAGGCGACGATCTCGTCGTCTTCGATGCGAAGGATCACCTGCTCGGCATCGAACGCGAAATCGAGCGCTTCCGCTTTCCGCGGCAACTCGGCCGCGAACGATTGTGCATCAGTGACTTCTTCCGTCCGCGCGATTCTGGCGAGAAGGACGTGCTCGGCCTTCAGTGCGTGACGGTCGGAACCGAGGCAAGCCATCGCGCAAAGCAACTCTTCGAGCGGAACGAATACACCGAGTACCTCTACTTGCACGGATTCGGCGTCGAATGTGCTGAAGCGCTCGCCGAGATGTGGCACAAGCGCATGCGCGCGGAACTCGGCATCGGCAACGACGACAGCCCTGAAATCCGCAAACTCTTCACGCAGAATTACCGCGGCTCTCGCTACAGCTTCGGCTATCCCGCGTGTCCTGACATGAGCGATCAAGAGAAGTTGTTCCGCTTGATTCGCCCAGAGCGCATCGGTTGCGTGCTGACAGAGAACTGGCAGATTGTGCCCGAGCAATCGACGAGCGCGATCGTCGTGCATCACCCTGAAGCGAAGTACTTCGCGGTCGAAAGCGCCGCGCGCGTGCAGGGCTAGTTTTGAACGAAGGTCGCATGCAAACAACGAGTAGTTCCGGGTCGACTTCGCCGAGCGCGACGCGTACGGCGCTTGCCTATGGCGCGGTGTATCTCATTTGGGGTTCCACGTACCTCGCGATCAAATTGGTGTCGCAGCACGGCGCGTTCGTGCTTGCAGGCGCGCGATTTCTGACGGCTGGCACGTTGCTCCTTGCATTCACGTGGTGGCGTGGCGAATGTCGTCGCAGTGATTTCTCCGGGCGTTCGTGGCTCAACGCAGCAATCGTCGGAACGTGCTTGATGCTCCTCGGAAATGGCGGCGTGGCGATCGCGACGAAAACGGTGGATTCCGGCCTCGTT
>JAIYCA010000236.1 GCA_027488265.1 Planctomycetaceae bacterium | reverse complement strand
TTCGAGACTTCGGGCGGCTTTCTCGTGAGCGCACAGACCGGAGCGATCTCGCTTCTGAATGGTGGTTACGCCGCAGCCAATCGGGTCGTGACGGGTGCGTCCGCGTCGCTCAGTCAGTGGAATGAGTTCATCTACCGTTGGAACGTCGCGAACGGCGAGGGCTCGCTCTCGCTCAACGGGGCAGTCGTTGCCGAACACGTGACAACGGCATTCGGCGCGCTCTACGCGTCGAATCTCTTCTCGACCACCGACGCAGCGCCAGGCGCGCTGAATGCTTTTGGCTACTTCGATGATCTCGCTGTTTCGGCAGTCGCCCCGACGTCCGCGTGTCCGCCAGATTTGAACGGCGATGGCATCGTGGACGCGGCGGATCTTGCCGCGCTCCTCGGAGCGTGGGGAATCGCTGGTGGCGACGTCAATGGCGACGGCACCACAGATGCGGCTGATCTCGCTTCGTTGCTCGGTGCGTGGGGGCCGTGCGACTGAGTACGGCGAGACGGCTTTCCGCAAGGCGAATCAAAGGAGAAACGCGCGGTTCTGTCAGCCGACTTCTTCGCCCCAGCGCGCGAGGAGGAGCGAGAGGTCGCTTGCGCCGACGGCACCATCGAGGTCGATGTCACCAACCGGGGCATCCGGAACACCCCAGTGGTCGAGGAGTTGTGAGAGATCACTCGCGCCGATCATGCCGTCGAGATCGAGATCGCCGTAACCGCGCGCCGCGCAGTCCGCGACGCCATCGAGATCGCCATCAAATTGCAGCGGCCCGCACGTGCACACCGCGGGGCCCGCACTGCCACAAGGAGCAAGCAGCGCGGCAGCAGCAAACGGACCAACATCGATGTCGCGTGCGATTCCGACGTCGATCACTTGTCCGACCACGCCGAAATCTGAGGAGCCCCACGCAACGACGGAACCCAACGCGGTGAGCGCAACGGTGAAGCCGTAGCCCGCGCCGACTTTCACCGCGCGCGGCAACGACTTCGGCACCTCGCATTGGTTGTAGTCGTTCCACCCCCAACAGACGACGCTGCCATCGGTGAGGACCGCGGCGCCGTGACGGACGCCCGCGGTGACGAAGGCGTTGCGATCGTTGGGGTAGGGCGGCGAAATCTGACCGAAGTTGTCGAGGCCCCAGCCAATGACTTGCATCTTCGCGTCGATCGCAAGTGAGAAGTGCTCGCCCGCAGCCACAGCCGTCGCCGCAAAGAGGGTGTCAGGCACGTCGCATTGCCCAAAGTCATTCCATCCCCACGCAGCAACGGTCGCGTCGCTGCGCAGTGCGAGGGTGTGGAAACTGCCGCAATCAATCGCTGTCGCGAGCAAGCCACTCGGCACTTCGCGCTGCCCCTCGGAGTTGTCGCCCCAGCAGATGACGGAGCCGCTCGGAAGCAGCGCGGCGGAGTGGGCGGCGCCAGCGGAAACCGCGATCGGATTTCGCACAGCAGGCGCATTGCACTGCCCCGATGTGTTCGAGCCAATGCAGCGGATCTCGCCGGCGGTATCGACGAGCACGTAGTGCGCGAATCCTGCGGCGGCGAGCACAGGTGGTTCGGAGTTTCCGCCCCGCGAAAGCTGACCGAAGTCATCGCGCCCCCATGCGATGAATCGACCATCCGCGAGGAGGGCGAGGGAGTGCTGAATGCCTGCGACCACTTTGACAGCCGGTGCGGGGAGTGTCGGAACGGTGCACTGTCCCTGCTGATTGCCACCCCAACACGCAATGGATCCATCGCTCCGAAGTGCGATGGTGTGGTCTGCACCGCCGTCGATATCGAGAAGTGAACCGAGCCCGCTCGGGGTTTGGCATTGGCCGAACGAGTTGTCGCCCCAACAGACGGCGCGACCGTCATTGCGAAGAACAAGCGAGTGACTCATGCCCGCGGCAACGTCAACCGCGTTGATGGCGGCGCTTGGCGGAGTACTCTGACCTGCCAAATTGCTGCCCCACGCGACGACGTTGCCTGAAGCGCGTCGCGCGAGCGAGTGGTACGCGCCGGCAGCAACTTGCACGGCGTCCACGACGCCTTCAGGAGGTCTGCACTGGCCGTGACTATCCCAACCCCAGCAGATCAACGTGCCGTTTGTTCGCGCGACGACGTTGTGCCGAAAGCCACAGGCCATGTCGGCAACACTTCCCACCGTCGGGGGTACGTTCAGTTGCCCGTACGCACTTTCGCCCCACGCGACGAGCGAGCCGTTGGAAGGCGCACCAACGTATGGCGGTAGCCGGCTTCGACGCGGGTCGCCTGCCCAAGCCCGTATGGAACAAGGCACTGTCCGTACGAATTGTCGCCCCAGCATGCGACGGTTCCATCGGGAAGGACTGCTGCCGTGTGATTCTCACCAACGGAGATCTGGCTGACGTTTTGGTTCCGCTCGGCATGTCGAAACGCGACCATGCCCCACGTGCGGACGCCAGGATGGGGGTTGATGTCGGCAGACGCGTGGGGAGCGAGGAGAATGAGCATCGCACCAGCGGCAAGCGCAGAGCCCGCAGAGCGGACGTTCATCTGGAGGCAACTTGGACGGACACTCATGTCGAGAGTGTGGTTGCGAAGCAGCGAATGGTCAAGAACTTCTTCGGCAAGTGAGAAAGGAAGTACGCGGAGCGTCGAGACCTCCCTCTGATCATCGCGTTGGCCGCGGAGCACTGAGGCGTTCTACGACGCAACATGGATCGCGCCCCGCCCGGCAACCGAAAGCAATTCCGAAAGTCGAAGCCGTTGCTGTACCCCAGAAATCGCATGAAGGGATTCGCTCTTCGGCCGAAGGCCGAAGCGCAAAGACCTTTCCTTGAGGCTCACGTTCGGCGCTTCAGCGCCGAACAGTCCCGCGATGCGGAGCGTCGCGGGACACACCCGCGTTGAAAAACGAAAACCGGAAGGCAAAGCCTTCCGGTTTTCGTTTTGAAAGCGGGTGAAGGGATTCGAACCCTCGACATTCACCTTGGCAAGGTGACACTCTACCACTGAGCTACACCCGCATTTGCCTGTTCCGCGGGGGGCCGCGGGTCGGGAAAGATAGCAGATCTTCTGCCGACGGCAAGGGGGTCGGCGAGATAGCCTCGCGACTTCAATCGGCGTCTCCATTCGATCCGCAATTCTCGCGCGTGGAGCGCAGGAGAGGTGTCATCGGCCCCTTTCGAACCGGGTGGGCTCTCTTTGAGTCTCGTGTCACCAGTTGCGCAC
>JAIYCA010000443.1 GCA_027488265.1 Planctomycetaceae bacterium | reverse complement strand
CAGACGCACGGGCCGTCGCACCCGCCGAGCCCGACTTCGCGTCGTCATCGTTGCCCTTCAGGTTGAAGTAGACCCCTGCCGCGACCAGTGCCAGCGCACCGACGAGGAGGTACGGAGTGCTCGAAGACCGTGCGGTTGGTTGCGGAGTTGGTTGTTGTGCCACGGGCGCACTGTATCGCGCAACCTGTCGGCCACTTCGCCACTACGCTGCCGCCCATGCGCATCCTCATCCTCGGCGGAACCGGCTTCCTCGGACCTCACCTTGTTGATCAAGCCCTTGCGAAAGGCTGGGACGTCACCACCTTCAATCGTGGAAAGACTGATCCGGGCCGCCTCGCAGGCGACCGTTACGCAAAGGTTCGCCAGTTGAAGGGCGACCGCGATCCAAAGAAGGGCGACGGACTCAAGGCGCTCGAAACGCTCGTCGCCGAGATGACGAAGGCGGGCGAGCGGTTTGATGCGGTCATCGACAATTCGTCGTATGTGCCGCGCATCACGAAGGCCTCTGCGGAACTGCTCGCGCCCGTGACGCAGATGTATCAACTCGTTTCGACCGTCTCTGTGTGGATGGACAATTCCATCGCGCCCGATGAGTCGACGCCTGTCGCGACCATGGACGACCCAACCGTCGAGCAGATCACGGGCATGACGTACGGCCCGCTCAAAGCGCTGTGCGAGCAAGCGGCCGAAGCTGCATGCCCAGGAAAGACTTGCGTCGTGCGGCCTGGGCTCATCGTTGGCCCTGGCGACGACACACGCCGATTCACCTACTGGCCCGCGCGCATCGCTCGCGGCGGCAAGGTGCTCGCGCCGCGCGCGCCGAAACCAGATGACGTGCGCGTTCAGTTCATCGATGTGCGCGATCTGGCGGCGTTCCAGTTGAAGTTGGCCGCCGATGGACATCAGGGCACGTACATCGCGAACGGCCCCGAAGGACCGCTCACGATGGAAGAGATGCTTGCAGGCATCAAGGCGAGCGTTTCCGATCCGGTTGAGTTTGTCTGGATCGACGAAGCGTGGCTGCTCGAACAGCAAGTCGCGCCGTGGATGGGTTTGCCGCTGTGGATTCCGCAAGGACCGGAGTTTGCGGGCGCAGGCCGCGCGAACATCTCGAAGGCACTCGCGCATGGCTTGCAATGCCGACCGCTGGCGGAAACCGCGCGCGACACGCTCGCGGACTATCTCGAGACGAAGCCGACGCTTCCCGCGGGAACCGATTGGGGGAGCGGCCGCGAGCCTGGCATCAGCGAGGCGCGCGAGCGAGAGTTGCTTGAGAAGTGGGCCGCGCGCGGCGGTTGATCCGAATGGTGCACGGCACGTGCACCGATGCTGGACGTGGATGTCGACAGAAAGACACGGCCCTCGCGATCGCGAGGGCCGTGTGCGTTTACCTATCTGCCATGCCGCGGCGCGCAACCTTGAAGTTGCACGCACGGTGCATGTGATTCAGTAGCGGTAGTGATCCGGCTTGTACGGACCTTCCGCTGGCACGCCGATGTACTCGGCTTGCTTCTTCGTGAGCTTCGTCAAGCGCGCGCCCAACTTCTCGAGGTGGAGGCGAGCAACCTTCTCGTCGAGGTGCTTCGGCAGCGTCGTCACGGTCTTGCCATAGTGCTTCGAGTTCTTGAAGAGCTCGATTTGCGCCATGACTTGGTTCGTGAAGCTTGCGCTCATCACGAAGCTCGGGTGGCCAGTCGCGCAACCGAGGTTCAGGAGTCGGCCTTCCGCGAGGATGATGATCGACTTGCCATCAGCGAACACCCACTCATCCACCTGCGGCTTGATGTTGACGCGGCGCACGCCCTTGACCTTCGAGAGGCCGAGCATGTCGATTTCGTTGTCGAAGTGACCGATGTTGCCAACGATCGCCTTGTCCTTCATCCGCTTCATGTGGTCGGCGGTGATGATGTCGCAGTTGCCCGTTGCGGTGACGAAGATGTCGCACGTGTCGATGACATCTTCGAGCGTCACAACTTGGTAACCCTCCATGCAGGCCTGCAACGCGCAGATCGGATCGACTTCCGCGATCATCACGCGGCAGCCTTGCGTGCGAAGGCTCTGTGCCGAACCCTTGCCCACGTCGCCGTAGCCGAGGATCAGCGCGGTCTTGCCCGCGAGCATGACGTCGGTCGCGCGCATGATGCCGTCAACGAGCGAGTGACGGCAGCCGTAGAGGTTGTCGAACTTCGACTTCGTCACGGCGTCGTTCACGTTGATCGCTGGGAAGAGCAACTGACCGAGCTCTTGCATCTGGTAGAGACGGTGCACGCCGGTCGTCGTTTCTTCGCTCACGCCGCGGATATTCGGCACGATGCGGCCGAACATGCCGTTTGCGTCGCGGTGGAGATCGGCGAGGAGCGCGAGGATGACCTTGTATTCCTCGACGTCGGTCGGCTTCGCAGCCGGAACCTTGCCCGCCTTCTCGAATTGGAAGCCCTTGTGGACGAGGAGGGTGAGGTCACCACCGTCGTCGAGGATCATGTTCGGGCCCTGACCATCTGGCCAGTTCATCGCTTGGTAGGTGCACCACCAGTACTCCGCGAGGGTTTCACCCTTCCACGCGAAGACCGGCGTGCCCTTCGGATTCTCAGGCGTGCCACCCTTGCCGATCGCGACCGCAGCAGCAGCGTGATCTTGCGTCGAGAAGATGTTGCACGAAGCCCAACGGACTTCCGCGCCGAGTTCAACGAGCGTCTCGATGAGGACGGCCGTCTGAATCGTCATGTGCAGCGAGCCCGACACGCGCGCGCCCTTCAGCGGCTTGCGGCCCTTGAACTCCGCACGCAGCGCCATGAGGCCCGGCATTTCGTGCTCGGCGAGTTCGATTTCCTTGCGGCCGAAACGCACTGTTTCAGGAGCGGTGCACTTCACCTTGTACGCAGGATTCGTGAGAAGAACGAGCCCAGTGTCGAGGAAGGTCGACGGCTCGGCTGCAGCCTTCGACTTGGAGGAGGTCTTCGATTTCATGGTGGATGGAGCGGTCGTCATGTTGATTCGCGAGTGAATCGCGCCCTTCGGAGCGAGTGACGGGAAGCCGGAAGAAACGGAGGGTCGCGTCGCTGCACAAAACTGGCTTGTTGGCTTCGACGACCCGCGGGCGATCCGCGCCCTTTCATCCATTCATCCGGATGAACGGCAGAATACCCCTCCGGATCGGCGGCGGCAAGCGCGTCGATGGAGATTCCCCCACTTCGCTCGCATGTTCAGATCGCACCCGCAGCACGAATGCGGCGCCCTGAAGGGATGCGCTGCCCGTAGTATCCGCCCCGCGGCATTCAATGCCGATGGCAAACACGCTCGAGTTGCGCGCTCGTCGACAGTGGGTCGTCGAGAACAACTCGTTCACTTTCGCTGACATCCTCAGGAAATCACACGATGCGCAACACCCTCTCCTTCGCTTTCGCCAGCCTCGCAGCCGTCGCGAGCGCTGCCCTCTCGATCGCCATGACTGTTGCTCCCGTCGCAGGCGATGCCTTCGGTGGTGATCCCTATCCGCTCGACACGTGCGCCGTTTCCGGTGAGAAGCTTGGTGCGGATGCAGTCACGACCGTGCTCACGGGCATGAAGGACAAGAACCTCGACGGCACGCAGGTCAAGTTCTGCTGCGCGAAGTGCGAAGCGTCGTTCAAGGCCGATCCATCGAAGTACCTCGCGAAGATGGACGAAGCGATCGTGAAGGCTGCGCCTACGTACCCCATCGAGGGCTGCCTCGTCATGACCGACGAGAGGATCGACGACAGCGCGAAGACCGTCGTCTACCAGAACCGCGTCTACAAGCTTTGCTGCAAGAAGTGCGTCGCGCGATTCTCGAAGGATCCAGCGAAGTACGCGAAGGATTACGACGCTGCGGTGATCGCGAAGCAGAAGCCAACGTACAAGGCAACGACCTGCCCGATCAGCGGCAAGCCACTCGGCGAGGGCGCGGTCGATGTCGTCGTCAACGGTCGTCTCGTGCGCGCCTGCTGCAACGGCTGCGTTGGCCCGATCAAGGCCGATCCGAAGGCTGCGTTCGCGAAGATCGACGCTGCGAAGTGATCAAGTCACCGCGTGATTGCGGGGCTGCGATCGCGCATCGCGCGCTGTAGGAAATTGAAACTCGCCGACGGCTCGTTTACGCGAGCCGTCGGCGTTTTTCATCAGAAACACGGGGAAAATCAGAGGAAGACCGGCAGCACCGTCGTGCGGCGCTGCACGTACGAGACGCGCCGTGCCACGGGCTACTTCACGCCCCGCGCTACTTCACAAGCCGCGCGACGAAGAGCCCTGGCCCCTTCGCATCAATCGCTGGCCGCAGCGGCCGATAGAGATCAAACGTGAACTTCGCGTCTGTCGCGAGCCCCTCAAGATCTGCCTCGCTGAAACCAAGATGCTCGTGTCCCATCGTCGTGCGGTACTCCGCGCGATCGTGTCGCACCATGTCGATGAGAAGTAAGACGCCGCCCTTCACAAGGACGCGCCGCGCCTCGGCAAGAATCGCGGCGGGCTCTCGCACGTGATGCAGAACGAGCGACAACACGGCCGCATCAAACTCACCAGTTTCAGCGGGGAGATTGGCGAGATCTCCGCGACGAACCTCGACATTCGTAACACCACGCAATCTTCGACGCGCGGCTTCGAGCATTGCTGGCTCGCGATCGATCGCGACAACGCGACCGACAAACGGCGCGATTTCCGCAGCAATCTCACCGGTTCCGCAGCCGAGATCTGCAACGTTCCATTCGCGCGGCAAGAGCGCGAGCATCGCTTCCGCGACGAAACGCTCGCCGAAAAGTCCGCGGCGCAAGTCCGACCATTCCCCGCCGACGCGACCGAAGAAGCCCTTCGGATCGGGTTGTCGCGCGGCAAGCACTTCGGCAAGGCGCAGATCATCACCAGCGTGCGTTGCGCTTTCACCAAGTGACGCGCGTACGAGTTCCCACGTTGTTCGCGCTGCAGTGCCCAGGGCGTCGGCAGAGAGCCGATAGAACATCGCGGTTCCCTCGGCTCGCTTCACAACAAGGCCCGCTTCAAAGAGTGCCTTCAAATGCCGACTCATCGTCGACTGCGGGAGTTGCAACGCCGATGCGAGTTCGCCGACGGCGAGTTCTTCGCGTTCGAGAAGCCGCAACATGCGCGCACGCTGAGGATCAGCGAGCGCCGTGAGTATCGAAAAGACAGGGTTTTCAGCGGTCAAGAGTGTTCCGTCGAGTTTCCGCTTCAGCCTCGTCCTCACTCGCGGCGATCAACCGTGCGCGTCGCGTTGAGCGCGCAGCGTTCAATCACGGTCCAGGTGGCAGACCAGTCGTCGGCTCTGCCGCGAGGCCGTATTCCGCGAGTTTCGCGCCAACAGCCGGTGACTTCGGATTGATCGCGTAGGCCTGACGCAAACGACGCGATGCCGTCTTCGTATCGCCGAGCTTCTCGGCGACTTCCACGGCCTTCAAGTAGGGCTCGAAGTCCT
>JAIYCA010000458.1 GCA_027488265.1 Planctomycetaceae bacterium | reverse complement strand
GGCATCAGCTGCATCGCGACTTCGGTTGGATCGTCCTCACCGAGCGCGAGCGCGAGTTCAACGAAAGGCAGCGCCTGGAACGCGTTGAACAACTGGTAGTACGGCGAACCATTGTCGCCGACCTCGAGATATGCGAGCGGGTTGGTCTCGTGCATCGCAACGATCTTGCCGTTTGCGATGCGGAGGTCGAATCCGCGAATCGCGATCTTCGCGCGGCGATCAGATCCGAAGACAAACTTCGCCTCGACGACAGGGCCGTTGCCCTCGGAGCCATCCTTGCGCGCGCCAATCTCGACCTTCGTTGAAACTTCGACGCCCTTTTCGCTGCGATACGCGGCGATCATTTCTTTGAGCCGTGTCTTGGCTTTCGCAATGTCGTCCTCGGCGGTGGCCGTCGCCTTTGCGTCCGACGTTGCGTTGACGGCGGCTGGTGTCGGCGAGGCTTGCTGGCCCTTCGCGTCCTGCGCGTGGACAGGTCGCGTGGCAATGCCCGCAGCGAGCACCGCGAGTGCAAGCGAACACAAAAGTGTTCGCGGAAGCAGCGGCGTTCGAACGACCGAGAGAGCCGAAGTCTGGGAGAACCCGAAAGTCGTCGATACGCGCGTCGCCATAGTTGCCTCCTGAGATTGGCACTTTACGCGCAGTCGATTGGCGCGCGCGGTGCGAAATCGCAGGGAAACGCGGAAGAATTCGACCTGTCTCGACAGCAGCCAAGTGTGGACGATTCATGAAACGCGACAGGCGCGCGAGAGGTTGCTCCCGCGCGCCTGTCGTTCATGTCGAGTTTGTCGAGATCCGTCGAGGCACGTCGAGATAGATCAAACGTGACTTCGTCAAAGCGGCTTAGCCGGCCTTCGGAGCGGCGCCGCCCGCGAGGGCCTTCTCGCACTCCGCCTTCAGATCATCGACGATCTTCGCTGGGTTCTCAGGATCGATGCCCTGATGCACAGCGGCGACCTTGCCGTCCGGACCGATCACGACGGTCGCGGGAATTCCCGAGAATCCGTACGCGCGCACCGCGTCATCGGTCATGTCGACGAGGCATGGCATGACGAAGGCTTGCTTCGTCCAGTACTCCTTCACAGCGGCGAGGCGCTCGTCGCCGCGCTTCTGCTCGAACGTGTTCACGCCGAACACTTCGATCGCCTTGCCCGACTCCTTCGCCCACTTCGCGAAGTCGCTGACGTGTGGGAGGCCGCGCTTGCACGGTCCGCACCATTCAGCCCAGAAGTCGATGACGACGACCTTGCCCTTGAGGCCGGCGAGCGAAACGGTCTTGCCGTCGAGATCGTTGAGCGACCAATCCGGAGCGACGTCGCCAACAGCGATCGGGGTCGGTTGGAGTTCTTCGATGGTCGCAACCGCGGTCTTGCCGGTTTCGTCGACGGTGATCGGGCTGTCGAGCTTCTCGAGAAGCTTCGGTTCCATCGTCATCGTGAGCGGGAACGAAACGCCTTCAGGCGCGCCCGGTGGAACGATGTTGACCTTCGCCGAAGTGAGGAGCGACGTCATTGGATCGATCGTGAAGACCGCAACGCTGCCACCGTCGCCGGTGAGAAGCACGGTGCCCTTTGCGGCGTCGTAACCCGCGAGCTTCGCACCCGGAACGAGCGCACCTGCGAGTTCCATGCCGAAGTCCTTCGGCTCGGTCGAGTCGACCATCCAACGCGGCACTGGAAGCGGGAAGCTGCCGAGGTTCTTCTCGAGCGTCTCCACCATCGAGCCTTCGAGCGGCATCGCGTAGAACTTCTTCGGCACCGACACGTCGGTGATGTAGACCTTGCCGTTCGACGCGGTGATCGCGTTGCCACCCATGTCGACGCGCGTGCCCGAGGCGTCGCGCATGAGCGTCATCGACTGCTCTTGCTTGCGACCCATGACGTCGACCGAGATCGACACCTTGTCGGTGAGCGCCTTCGCGTCGCGGTATGCCTTCGCCGTCTTCTTGAGCGCTTCTTCAGCGGCCTTGATGGCTTCTGGGGTCTTCATCGCATCGGTGAACGCACCAGCGATGTCCGGCGCCTTCGGCATGAGGGCTTCTGCCATCAGGCCAGCAGCATCCTGACCGGCTGCGGGAGCTTGGTCCTGCGCGAGCGCGGTGGACGAGAGGCTCGCAGCCGCAGGAGCGACGAGCAGGCTGGCCGCAACAACGACGCGAGAGAGTGAACGACGGGTGAACGAGAAGGTCGACATGAATACTCCGATGCGTGACGCGCGATCTGACCCGCGGATCGCATGCATCTTCATGCGGCACCGCGACGCGTTGGTCTCCTGAGGTGAAGGCGGCTCAACGACCACCCCCGCTGCTCGCGAAGGGAGCGCGGAAGACCGCGTTCACGTCGTCGGGATCAGCGGCCCAACCTTGACCGCATCCGAGCGACCAGGGCAGGCACGAAGGAGGGATTCTACCGATTCCCCCGTCACCGGATCGCGCGCTTCAGGGGCAATCTCCGCGAGCGGGAGAAGGACGAAGGCGCGCTCCCGAAACCGAGGATGCGGCAGCACAAGGTCGGCTTCGGCGACGGTGCTATTCCCGAAAATGATGATGTCAAGATCGAGTGTGCGCGCGGTCCACTGCGAACCGCTGCGCACGCGGCCGAAGCGGCGTTCGATCTCGAGAAGCGTTTCGAGGAGCGCGCGCGGGGCGAGCGTTGTGCGCACTGCAACCGCAGCGTTGAGGTAGCGTGGTTGATCTGGCGGGCCGACGGGCGCGGTGTCCCACGCGCTGCTCGCGGCGAGGAGTTCGATCGTGTGCGTCTCCGCGAGGAGTTTCGCGGCATCGCGAAGGGTCGCGAGCCGGTCGCCTAGGTTCGCGCCGAGCGCGATGTAGGCGATCGTGCTTGAAGCAGCGGTGCGATCCGCCTTGGAACCAAGCTCGCACGAGCGACTCGCGTCAGGCGCGCTCGACACGCACAGCCTCCCCTTCACTCCAAAGAAGCGCGCGGGCGCCTTCGCCGAGGAGCGCAAAGCGCGTACACGCGAGTGCAAGATGCGCGGTGCGGCGGCGAATCGTTGTCCGGTCGCCAGGGAAATGGAAGCGTCGGCTAAAGATTTCGCCGCGCGCGGCGGGTGCCGTCCCGCGCAGCGCGACTGCGACGTACACCGTGCCGACGG
>JAIYCA010000209.1 GCA_027488265.1 Planctomycetaceae bacterium | reverse complement strand
TCGAACACAACACCCTCCGAGACGTCGCCAAGCGATGCCTCGCCACGCACACCGTTCTTTGCAACGCTTGCTACGCGAATCACCGCGGGCATCCGCGTCGTTGCAACGCTCCCGCTTCAAGTGTGTGCGCTTCCGATGCGATGCATCCCAGCATCGTTCCGCGGCTACATCACGGTGACTGCACTTTCGATGTTGGTTTGGGCGCCAGTTGCCTGGTGGATGGCTCAGCGATCAACGCATGTGCAAGGTGTCGGTCGCATTGAGTTCCCTGTCGCCACTGATGACAAGCACGACGACGCGCAGAACCCGGCATCCGACAAGGCCGACGATTCCGCGGAATCTGGCGCAGATCACGCCGCTGCATCAGCAGCCACTGAACAGTCGGGTGCGCCCTCCGCCGATCATCACTGATCGAAGTTTGCGCCGGTCGCACGACGGACAAGCGGCACACACTCAACAGACACCGAGCCACGCTCAACCGCGTGCCGCGCGACCTTTCTCAATCAGCGCTCGCATCGATTCGTGCGTTTCTTTCGCTGCACCCGAGAGCATCGCGGCCTGTTCCTCCGCGTGATAGCTCGAACGCACAAGCGGTCCTGACTCGCAAACCTTGTAACCACGCGCCAACGCTTCGCGGCGATACATCGCGAATTGATCAGGATGAACCCAACGATCAATCGGAAGATGGTTTCGTGTTGGTTGGAGATATTGACCGATGGTGATGATGTCGGCGTCACTCGCGCTGCGCACATCGTCGAGCAATTCAAGGACTTCGTCATCTTGTTCGCCGATGCCCACCATGATGCCGGTTTTCGTCACGAGGCCACTCTGCTTGAACTGCGCAAGCACCGCAAGTGATCGCTCGTACTTCGCCTGCGGACGCACCGCTGGGTGCATGCGCTTCACCGTTTCCATGTTGTGAGAGATGATCTCCGGCCGCGCATCACACACGGTCTGGATCGCTTTCTCATCGCCTTGGAAATCGCCGACGAGAATCTCGACCGACATGTTTGGACATGCTTCATGTACGCGATGAATGGTTTCCGCCCAAATCGCGGCGCCACCATCGGCGAGTTCATCGCGATTTACGCTTGTAATCACGACGTGCTTCAAGCCCATCAACGCAAGTGAAGCGGCCACGCGTCGTGGTTCATCGAGGTCATACACCGGCGGCTTGCCAGTCTTCACGTTGCAGAAGCCGCACGCACGCGTGCATGTGTCGCCGAGAATCATGATCGTGGCCGTACCGCGGCCCCAACACTCACCCATGTTCGGGCAGGACGCTTCTTGACACACCGTATGGAGGCGGTGTTCATCGATGATTTTCTTAAGGCGTTCGTAGCCCTCGCCGCCTGGAACACGCGCCCGCAGCCATTCAGGCTTCCGCTGCACTCGAAGGTGATGCGCCTCTGCCTCACGATTGTTGATGACAAGTCCTGTGAGATCGAGTTTCGACGTTCCCGTCGCGCGCTGTGTGTCGCCACCAAGTGGACGCGGATGGCGGGCAAGCGTTCGGGCAAGCGCCTCGGGCGTTGGGCCGCTTGTAGTACGGGAAGTCGTTGATCCGTCGTCAGACATGGAATGGTCAGTGTAGGACATCATGCGCACGCGGCGAATGACCACAGCGAGCGACGGCGATGATCCTCTGAACGCTGCAGCTTCGCGGCTTGGGAAGTGCTGCTCTGTCATGGTTTTCAGACGTGAAACGCGAGGTTTCGTGGGTTGAGCAGGCTTATTCCGCACACGCGGCACCGTAGACTGCGCCCCCACGAAATCTGGAGTTCCATGACCACGACTGCGACCAACATGCACCGCACTGCCCGCCTCTCGAATGGCCTTGAGATCCAAGCGGAGATTGATCCGTTGGCACACACCGCTGCCGTTGGTTTCTTTGTGCGGACAGGTTCACGCGACGAACCCTCGGAACTCATGGGCGTGTCACACTTTCTTGAACACATGATGTTCAAGGGAAGCGAGCATCGTGGTCCTGAACAAGTGAATCGCGACTTCGATGATCTCGGCGCGAACCACAATGCGTTCACCACCAACGAACTCACGGCCTACCACGCGCATGTGCTGCCTGAACGCGCAAGCGCGGTTCTCGAGATTCTTGCGGACATTCTGCGCCCAGCACTTCGCGCGAAAGACTTCGACGAAGAGAAGGGCGTAATCCTCGAAGAAATCGCGATGTATGCCGATCAGCCATTTTGGGTTGGGTACGAAGCGATGATGGAACACTTGTACGCCGGCCATCCGCTCGCGCACCGCGTTCTTGGAACGACTGCCACTGTCTCCGCGCTGTCACGCGATCAAATGGCCGAGTACTTCGAGCGTCGATACTCCGCGGACAACACTGTGCTTGTTGCTGCAGGCAACGTTGACTTTGATCAACTCGTGCGTGATGCTGAACGACTCTGCGGACACTGGCGATCTGCGTCGCCCACGCGCGCACATCCGGTTTGGAAGCCTCAATCATCGGAGGCTGTCATTCGCCTCAAAAACACGGCGCGTGCATACATCTTGCTCTCGATGCCTGGACCCTCGATCCAAGATGAGCGTCGGTATGCCGCTGGAATTCTGATGCACATTCTTGGTGGCGGCGATGGCTCACGACTTCACTGGGCGCTCGTTGAAACTGGACTCGCAGAGGAAGCCAGTGCGAGTTACGACGGCCACGATGGCACGGGCGATTCGACGCTCTTTGCAGTTTGCGACACCGACAAAGTGGATGAGATCGAAGCAATTCTTCGTCGCGAACTGCACGCTGTCGTCGACAGTCTGACCGAAGATGATTTGCTTCGCGCGCGCAGCCGCATCGCAACCGGCGCGGCCGCGGCGAGCGAACGTCCAAACGGACGCATGTTCCGCCTTGGAACTCTTTGGGGTTACGGAGCGACGTACATCCCGCTCGATGAGGAAGTCGAGCGCATCTCACAAGTCACACTTGCAGATCTCCGAGAAATTGCGCAAGCGTTTCCGCTCAATCCGACTGTCCGAGTCGTCGTTGTTCCAAACGAGAGCGCAGGAGCGGATTCCACCGATGATGCAAGCGACGATTCAGGCGAAGAGTCTTGAGATCAACTCACGGAGCTTTTGAAATCACGGTGTCGCTTCATGCTCGCTTGCCGCGTGTTCACGTCGAAAGAGAACAACGCGGTTGTGTGCGCGACGACCACTTGTGAGCGCGAACATGGAAGCGCTCACAAGTTGATCTGGAGTCTGAATGCAGTTTTCTTGCCGAAGGGCAGGATCTGATTCGTACATCGCGGCGCCAATCGAGACAGTCGCGGGGAATGCTCCGCCGGACGCGGTATCGCACGGAACTGAGCCTTCCGCGAATCGTCGACGAACAAGTTCTGCGATGCGGCACAGTTCTTCCGTATCGGTCCGCGCCAAGAGCACGGCGATTTCTGCGCCAACAAATCGGAAGGCACAGACA
Source organism: Planctomycetaceae bacterium (assembly GCA_027488265.1). GTDB lineage: Bacteria > Planctomycetota > Phycisphaerae > Phycisphaerales > SM1A02 > QWPT01. The sequence goes on along the minus strand of JAIYCA010000209.1, from coordinate 3,558 downwards.
TCGCCTCCGCCGATCGCGAGCACGGCGTCGAGTGCACGATCAAGTGCCGCCTCAAGTCCACGAGCGCCGTACGCGTCCTGCACACTTCGTGCACGATCGATTCCGACGAGCATCATTCCAATACCGCTCCGTGCGTCACTTCGCTGCGTGGCGGCTCGCGCGGAGTTCGACGCAAACGCACCAGCTACCTGCGTTGCGGATCGATGAAACGCTGCTTCAAGAGCTGTTCCGAATGCGCGCGCATCAGGAATCAATGCAAATCCGCGCGGCGTGGCAACAGGCATGTCTACTTCATCTGCCTCGATGGCTGGCTCAACAAGACCTTGTCCTCGACGAAGATCCTCTGCTGCTCGAAGAATCGCGTCGATGTCTGCAGAGGCACCAGTCTCAAGACCGAACGCTCGCGAGAGTTCATCTGCTTGGTCAGAAATACGCTGAAGGAGCAAGGTCATTGGACCTGGCCGAATCTCAAACCATTCTTGCCCCTCGCGGCGGAATCGCGTGAGTTCCGCGTGTGGCTTCGACACCGAGAGAACCGCGGCCGCAGATGAAGCAAGTTCAACCGTGCGCGCGAGAGCAAGCGTGCTCGGCGCAGACTCATGCGAGCGATGTTGACATCGCACCGCTTCAACAACCTCTTCGGGAAAGCGCCAACGCGACAGCATTTCAGCGCCAACAATGGTGTGATCGATTTCGATCGAGCGTTGTTCGAGTGCGCTCAGTCGACGATGGTCACCCTTTGCAAGATCAATGACTTGCAAGTAACGATCGCCGTAGGCACGCCAAAGCGCCACCATTCCAATGTCTTGCACAAGTGATGCCACGAACGCTTCATCGGGGTCACATCGATGGGTGAGCATCGCGATTTCGCGCGCGCTCGCCGCCGAGTAGATGGATCGACGCCAGTAGTCTGTGAAATCAAAACTGACTTCGTCTTCGCCACCACCATCAACGCTACGCGCCAGACTAAATCCAAGAACAAGCGCCTTCACGGTCTGTAGACCAAGAAACGCAAGCGCTTGTTGAATCGATCCACAGCGGCGGGTCAATGCGTAGTAGCTTGAGTTGACCGTGCGAAGCACTTTCGTCGCGATCGCTGGATCATTTTCAATGACAGATGCGAGTTCGCGAAGTGAGACATCTGGCTTTGCGGTGAGTTCCAAAACGCGCATCGCAACGACAGGAAGCGTCGGTAGTTTCGGACATGCAAGGACGCGCTCGAGCGCTGGCTGAAGCGAGTTGTGATTCGCGTGAGACATCGCGTGAGCTTTCGCGGAAATGGAACGTCACGAGGGAGATCAACAGGATCGGGCGCCGGGAGACCTGCGCCCACACGAGCAACTCCTCCGTTGCCGTGCTCTTCAACATCGGCAGTCCAAACTTCGATGTTGACTCGGTTCACTGGGATGGTTCACGGAAGAGCCAAAATCACGATCGATGCCAATATTCAAGTGCATCGCAATCGGCGTTACTTCCTGCGGCGCGGCTCAAGCGCGAGGCGCAAGGTTGTGAGATCGCTGCCAACAAGCACACGGGCATATGCAGCCAACAGGCGATTGGCGCGATCGACCGCATCGGGGTCACATAACTCTGGCGGTTCCCCACGCGCGACCAGTGCAAGCACTGTTGCTGTTTCGGGGCGCATTCGCCAAGCTGCAGGATGCTGCGCGATATCCACGATTCCGCCAGCCGAGGCATCAAACGCCAGCTGTGTAGGTGGGATCCCATCGGCGATCATGCGAGGTTCGTGGCCGGTTTCGCGCATCAATTGGACAAAGAAGCGCAGAAACTCAGGTGCGGGGCGTTCACCATCCTCGATCGCGTTGAGCGAGGAAAGAAACGCGTCGTACAACCCTTCGTGCGGCAATTCTGGCGGAAGGAAACGATGCACCAACTCAGACATCGCGAGAGCGAAGAGATTTGCCTCGAGTTCATCGTGTGGCCGTCGGAAGATTTGTAGCAGCGTCCATTGGGTGAGCGTTTGAAGCTCGCGATCCGGTTTGGTCACCGCAACGATCTCACCGCGCGCGAGCAGATCAATCCCGCCAGAGAAACTGCTTCGCTCGCGTCGCGCACCCTTCGCAAGTCCACGCACGATGCCGTGGGTGCGACAAAAAAGGCTCACCGTTTGGCTGGTTTCAGACCAGTCCCATTGGCGAATGCAAAGAGCCTCATCGATGAGGTTGGGCACGGCGCGATTGTGCCACGCGCACGGGCAGATGTGTGACGGACAAAACTGCGAATTCCAAGCATCTCACGCGGCATCAGACTTGATTCGCAACGAAACTCGGTTGCGGCCGCCGCGCTTGGCGTGGTAGAGCGCGTCATCCGCGCGCTGAACAAGCTCCGAAGCGGTGAGCATCGGCTGGAACGGTGAAAGTGCCGCTACGCCGAAACTCGCCGTGAGCACAAGATCAGGGTGGCGACGCCAGCGATGCGCCTCAAAGGATGCACGAAATCGCTCCGCAACTTCCGTTGCTTCATCCACCGTTGTTGCGGGCAAAATCACCGCGAATTCCTCGCCGCCGTATCGACAAGGAACATCGCTTGCGCGACCTCCCGCGAGAATTGTCGCAAAGTGCGCGAGCACTTCGTCACCGAATGGATGCCCATATCGATCGTTGACACTCTTGAAGTGATCGATGTCACAAAGAATCACGGAAAGGCTGCGTCCATGACGCTGCGCTTCACTGTGTTCTGCCGTGAGACGCTGATCGAGATACGCGCGATTCCAGAGCGCCGTGAGACCGTCGCGCTGCGCGCATTGCGCGAGCATGCGTAGAAGTTTTTGCATCCGAAGAGCAGTTCGCACACGCGCCTTGAGTTCAGCCATCTCAAAGGGCTTTTGCACGAAGTCAACCGCGCCGAGATCGAGGCCGCGAACACGGTCCATGGTTTCGCGGGACTCACTGACAAAAATGACTGAAATGTCCTTCGTTCGCGCGTCTTCCTTCAATCGCTGAAGAAGTTCGAATCCGTCGATGCGTTCTTCCGGCGGAAACTCTGTTTCCAGCAGAATGACATCGGGCAGCAACTCAAGTGCCTTCTGCACGCCTTCTTCTCCGCGTGTCGCAGAGAGAATTTCGACATGCTCTAGTTGCAGTCGAGTTCGAAGCAAGCGGTGCATGAGAGCACTGGGATCGATCAACAAGATGCGTGGAATGTTGTCGCTTGTGTCCGGCGTCGTTGGAAAGCCGTGCGCATTCATGCCGCCCCGCCTTCGTTTGGACGAGCGTCATCGATCCGCTGTTCATGTATGTGAAGGTCATCAACTCCGGCAAGCGGCTCAGGCACCGGAATCGCGTTTCGGCATGTCGCGCCAAGATCAACTGCGCGCTCAATGAGATTGGTCAGAAGAATCTCTTCCGCGAGACCGTCATCAAAACCACCTCGCTTGAAATCCTGAGCGGAAGCGGACTGTTGTGGCTCTTGGAGCAGCGCATCAACGCACATAGATAGATGCTGCACCTCGAGTGCATGGAGATCGCGCTTGAGCGCAATGAATCGGGTGCTGAGGCTGTCTGCGCCATCGAGAAGCCCCCGACAGGCCGCAGGCCC
>JAIYCA010000150.1 GCA_027488265.1 Planctomycetaceae bacterium | reverse complement strand
CGCGTTCTCTCGCCCGGCATGCGGCTCCTGAAAGATGCGTTCGCTCGGTGGCTGGCGCAGCAGCTCACGCGGCAAGACACGCAGCAACTGAACAGCATCTAGCCAGTGTCTAGCCAGTGTCTAGCCACGGATCGCGCATCCGCCCACTTCTGAGAAGGCTTTGTCATGGTCTGCCGTGAAGCCTCCCGTACACCGCGAGATCCACTACATTCCGCGCCATGCATATCGGAATGATTGGTCTCGGGCGCATGGGCGCAAACATGGTTCGCCGTCTCCTCAAGGGAGGCCACTCGGTCGTTGTGTTCGACGTGAACGCGAAGGCTGTGGCGGACCTCGCCACCGAAGGCGCGACCGCGTCGACGAGCATCGCCGATCTCTGCGCCAAACTCGCAGGTTCAACTTCAGGTCCGCGCCACGTGTGGATGATGCTGCCTGTTGCGTTTGTCGATGGAACGATCGCTGAACTCACTCAGCATCTTTCGAAAGATGACTGCATCATCGATGGTGGCAACAGCTACTACATCGATGACGTTCGCCGCGCGAAGGAACTCGCCGCGAAGGGACTGCACTACGTCGACGTTGGCGTCTCAGGCGGCGTGTGGGGCCTTGAGCGCGGCTACTGCCAGATGATCGGCGGCGACCACGCAGCCGTCGCGCGACTCGACTCCGTCTTCCGCACGCTCGCGCCAGGCCTCGGAACGATCGCGCGCAATCCTGAAGGCGCGAAGCTTGGTACCGCGGAGTCTGGTTACCTCCACTGCGGGCCTTCGGGCGCCGGCCACTTCGTCAAGATGGTGCACAACGGGATCGAGTACGGGCTGATGGCCGCGTACGCTGAGGGCCTCAACGTGCTCAAGCACGCCGACATCGGCAAGCACGCGTACGAGAAGGACGCGGAAACAACGCCGCTCCGCAACCCCGAGCACTACCAGTACGACTTTGATCTCGCGGCGATCACCGAACTCTGGCGTCGTGGAAGCGTCGTCGGTTCGTGGCTCCTCGACCTCACCGCTCAAGCGATGGCGAACGATCCGAACCTCGAAAAGTTCGGCGGTCGCGTGAGCGACTCGGGCGAAGGACGCTGGACGCTCGCCGCCGCGAACGACGAAGGTGTGCCCGTGCCTGTGCTCGCCGCGGCGCTCTTCGGACGCTTCACGTCGCGCGGCAACGCCGACTTCATGAACAAGGTCATGAGCGCGCAGCGATTCGCCTTCGGTGGACACCTCGAAAAGCACTGAGGTCACGAAACGCTCGCACAGCGCCGAGAACACGCGCAGCAGCAATCGTCCGTTCGTTGGAGCGGGGGTTGCCTGTATGAGCGTGAGTCCCCGCCTTCGGTAGGATGCACCCCACACGGGCCCGTGGCGAAATCGGCAGACGCAGCGGACTTAAAATCTGCAGCCGCAAGGCGTGTGGGTTCAATTCCCACCGGGCCCATTCAAGCGTTCATTCAAGCGTTCATTCGTTGCATCCGCCATGGCGAACGGGCGAACAGCGATCGCCACTTCTCGTAAAGGTCTCACTATGCGCATTGCCCTCGCGATTCTCGTCAGTCTGATCTTGGTGGTCCCTGCCGCTGCGCTCGGACTGTCACGCACGGTCACATCGCCGTCCCAAGTGAGCGACAAGACGGGCGGTACGCCCGAAGAGAAACTCATGACTTCCGATACTGCCTCCACTTCTTCGACACCCACGCAGTACTCGCGTTCTGGCTACGACGTCACGCCGTATTCCCGCGCGAAGGTCGCGGAACTCGCGAAGAAACTCTCGCCAGAGGCGTATCGCATCACGCAGAACTCAGGCACCGAGCCAGCGTTCTGCGGCACGCTCCTCGACAACAAGAAGGACGGGACCTACTGCTGCGTCGTCTGCGGCCTCCCGCTCTTCTCGAGTTCGCACAAGTTCAATTCCGGCACGGGCTGGCCGAGCTTCTTCCAACCGTTCGACATCGCGCACGTCGCTGCGAAGGAAGACAACTCGCACGGCATGCAGCGCGTTGAAATCAACTGCGCGCGCTGCAACGCCCACCTCGGACACGTCTTTGACGACGGCCCAAAGCCGACAGGTCTGCGTTTCTGCTTGAACGGGGCTGCGCTCGTCTTCCACGAGAAGGGCGCGCCGCTGCCGCCTGAATCGCAACCGGTCAAGACCGAGACCGCGTACTTCGCCGGCGGCTGCTTCTGGGGCATCGAGCACTACTTCCAACTCGCGCCCGGCGTGATTACTGCCGAGAGCGGATACATGCAGGGTTCGAGCGAGAATCCGACCTACAAGGAGATTTGCTCGCAAGACGACGCCCCCGCTTCGTCGCGCCCCGCTGGCTACAAGGGCCATGCGGAGGCCGTGAAGGTCGTGTACGACCCGACCAAGATCACGTACGCACAACTGCTCGAAGGCTTCTTCGAGATGCACGACCCGACGCAGTTGAATCGCCAAGGTCCCGATTACGGCACGCAGTACCGCTCGGGTATCTACACGGTGAATGCCGAGCAAGAGAAGGAAGCGAAGACGTTCGTGGCAGGTCTCGCGGCGAAGTCGCTCTTCAACGGTCGCAAGGTCGTCACGGAAATCGAGCCTGCCAAGACTTTCTACACCGCCGAGACGTATCACCAAGACTACTTGGAGAAGAATCCAACGCGCGGCTGCCACATCGGCAAGCCGTGGTGGTTGACGAAGAAGGCTCCCGCCGCGTCAGCTTCGGATACAGGCGCGACAACGCAACCGGTCCAGCCGACCGAGCCGTCGAAGGAAGCGCACTGAACCGTGCGACGTCTGCGGAAAGGTCGAGTTACTCCGCTTCGGATCGCGCTCTTGCTTGCGTTCGGGCTTGTCGCGTGGCGCGGCTATGAACGCTTCGCGGACAATCCGGCGGCGCTTCCCGATCCAACCGATGCCTCGCGCGCAAACCGCGAGTACTTCGTTGGTTTCGCGATGGGTTCGCCCGTCACGATCACCATCGACGCCGATGATCCAGCGAAAGCGAAGATCGCGGCGCGCGCCGCACTCGAAGAACTCGAACGGCTCGATCGGATGCTTTCCGACTGGAAAGAGACGAGCGATCTCACCAAGTTCAATCGCTCGTCGGAACTCACACAGCAAATTCCCGAGTCATTCGCGCGCTGTTTGGAGCGCGCGCTGCACGTCTCTGCGCAGACCGATGGCTTGTTCGATCCGACGGTGGCGCCGCTCGTTCAACTCTGGCGTGACGCGCGAAAGACGCAGGCCCTACCCGACGCCGCCGCCCTCGCTTCCGCGCGTGCGAAGACGGGCTTCACACGCGTCCAAGTTGCGGGCTCCGAAGTCCGTCGCGAGGATGCGTCGATCTCGATCGACTTTGGCGGCATTGGGAAAGGCTTCGGTGCCATCGCTGCACTCGAGACCCTGCGCGCCAACGGTTGTCCGCGTGCGATGGTGGCTGTTGCCGGCGACCTCGCCATCGGTGAGCCTCCGCGCGGCGAGTCTGGTTGGAAAGTCGACATCGAAAGCGCGGTGAATCCGGAGCGCATCGTCGTCGCGCGTTGTGCGGTGTCGACCTCCGGCGCGACAGAGCAATTCATTGAGATCGACGGCGTCCGATACGCGCACATCGTTGATCCGCGAACAGGACTCGGCGCAATCAACGCGGCGCGCGCGACTGTGATTGGACCACTCGACGCAGCGGTCGACGCCCTCGGTACCGCGCTTGCGCTGACGGAGAACGACGCGCAGGCCGCTGCGATTCTCGCACGCTTCCCTGAGTATGGCGCGCGCATCGAGCGCGGCAGCAACGAAGCGGCGGCAGGCGGAAAAGTCGCGTCGAACCCGTCGACGAAACTCGAAACCAACCCCGTGACGAAAAACGCCTCCACGGCCGTGACGTATCACGGCGCGTGGAAGCGTTGACGATCACGAGGCCTGTTCACATGGCGCGTTCACGCGCGCGGCGTGACTGCAACCTCACTGCAACCTCACTGCAATTTCGTGCGGCCTGGAATTGCGACCGGCGCTTGTTCGCGCGGACCAAACTCAACCGACTCTGGCATGAGCAACTCGGTCGAATTCATCGCCTGCTCCCACGTGACGTCCTTGCCGGTGTACGCGGCCATACGTCCCATGATTGCGCAGAGTGTGCTCTTCGCCACTTGTTCCGCTTCGTTGAGTGGTTGATCCTTCAGAATCGCGTTCTGGAGATCGATGTGCTCCTGCGTGTACGGATCACGTTGCTTGCCGCCGAACTTCCACGGATTCTTGCCCGAGAGTTCCGCGAAACCCGAGCGAAGCGTGGCCGTGCCTTCGGTGCCGTGGAAGATCTCTTCGACCTTGCCATCGGTGCCATCTTGCTGACGACACATTGAGAAGACGAAGCGATCACCGGGGTACAGGAACTCGAGACCAAAGTGATCGAAGATGTGACCGAAGCGTCCATCCGTGCGCACTTGGCGGCCGCCGACGCCGCGCACCAGAAGCGGATCCGCGCCCATCACCCACTGCATCACGTCGAGTTGGTGCACGTGCTGCTCGACAATGTGATCGCCCGAGAGCCACGCGTGGTAGAGCCAGTTGCGCACTTGGTTCTCGACTTCGCTTCGATCAGCCTGCGCATCAACGTGCCAGAGGCTTCCCATGTTCCAGTAGACGCGGCCTGCCATCACGCGGCCGATGTCGCCCTTCTGAATGCGATCAATCGCTTCGATGTAGCAAGCCTCGTGACGACGCTGCGTGCCCGCAACCATCTTGAGTTTCTTCGAGCGCGACTCGGCCGCGGACTCGATGAAGCTTCGGACGCCAGGCCCGTCGACGGCCACGGGCTTCTCTGCGAACACGTGCTTGCCGGCCTTCGTCGCTTCTTTGAAGTGGATCGGACGGAACCCCGGCGGCGTCGCGAGAATCACGATGTCGGCGTCGGTCGCGCAAACCTTCTTGTAGGCATCGAACCCGCTGAAGAGTTTGTCACTCGACACGGCCGGCATGCCGTTCTCGGTGAGCGCGTTGTTCGCATTCGCGACGCGCTCGGGGAAGAGATCGCCGAGCGCGACCACTTCGATCTTGGCACCCGAAGTCTTGCCAGCGTTGATCGCGTTGAACATCGCGCCCGTACCGCGACCACCACAACCGATCACGGCGATCTTGAGGACCGGCTCACGACCAAGGTGGGCGAAAGCGCGCGTAGCACCGAGCAAAATGGGCGAAGCGGCGGCGGCGGCAACAAAGGCTCGACGATCGAATGCCTTCAGATTCGAGGCTTGAGGGTTCGGGGCTTGAGGGTTCAGGCTCATCGTTCACTCCTCTCGGCGCAGCGCGCCGGGTGTATGCGGCCCACGCAACGCATGGACGCTTGGAAAGGTCGGTTTTAGAAAGTGTTTGAACGGCCGCGCGTCTGCGCGCGACGCTTACTTCGACTCACAAATCACACGGAAGCCGACGAAGCCGCCGCTCGAATACCACCGCTTGCTCTTTGGGAACTGCGGGTCGATCTCGTTCCACTCGACGGGCTTGCACGGCAGGAAGACGCCGCAGCCGAGATCGGCCATCGAATCGAGATAGCTACCACCCGCAACTGAACCAAGTTTCTCGCCCGTGTTCACCCACTCACACGCGTTGCCGAAGAGATCGAAGCAACCGAGTTTGTCGGCCTTCTTCGAGGCGAGTTTGTGGGTCTTCTCGCCAGCGTTCTCCTTCGTCCATGCGTAGTCGCCGCAGTTCTTCGGATCGATCCCCGACTGCTCACAGAGCGCCTTCCACTCGTCGCCAGTCGGAAGTCGGTAGGTGCGGCCCGTCTTCGCGGAGAGCCACTCGCAGAACTGCACACAACTGAGATAGCTCGGCGAAATCACGGGGAAACCCACGTGCCCGAACTCACGGTCCATGCCGATATACGGCTTGGTCGGCTTCGTAACGGCGTCCGCCTTCTCATTCGACTTGCCGTCGGCTTTGTCTGAGCCGTACACGAAGACATCGAAGAGTTCCCACGGGATCTCTGTCGTCGACACGTACAGCGTGTCGCCCTTCGGCGACTTAAACGGAACGAGGTCTATCTCGAACGTGCAGCCCTCGACAGGCTGCTTGAACGGCTTCGCTTCGTCGAGCGATGTGGCCGATGTCGCCGATGGAGCGGATGCCGCCCCAAACATCGACGTTGCAGCGAGCGAAACGCAGAGCGTTGTCAGCGTCAAAGAAAGAGCGGCCTGCGTTGGCAGGCCGCTCCGAGAAACTTGATGCATTGACTTCCTGAAACGAGCCGACCTTCTAGCAGCCGACTTTGAAGGAGCCGACACGACTTCGCGGTGGGTGATCACTTCTGGTTTCATTGCTTCGCGATTATGACGCGAGCGCACTCAGAAGGCAACCACCGAGAAGGCTTGTCCATCAACCATTCCAGTTCGAGACGAGAATGGCAAGATCGGTCGCGTCGACAATGCCGTCACCATTGATGTCCGCTGGGCCCGAGGTTGCGCCCCACGCGCCGAGCAACCCTGCGAGGTCGCCCGCGTTGACAACACCGTCGCCGTTGATGTCACCTGGGATCGACGACGTGCAGTCGACATTGATGATCTTGAAGTCATCCACAGAGATCTTAACAGTTGGTTTCAGTAAATTCTCATAGTCTGTG
>JAIYCA010000338.1 GCA_027488265.1 Planctomycetaceae bacterium | reverse complement strand
GGGTTTGAGATCGACTGCGATGCAGACGCGGTCGCGGAACTCGTGATCGAGGTCACCCTCGGCAAGTCCGGCAAATCGGAAGTCGCCGAGTTCTTTCGTCGCCACGCTGTCCCACGCGCTGAATGACGCATGCAATCGCTTCAGTTCCTCACCCCCTCCCACTATCGCCGCGTTCCATGGAAAAACGGGCTCGGCTCGACGCTTGAAATCGCGACCGACGCCGCAGAACCATGCGGGCCGTGGACATGGCGACTCTCACTCGCCGACGTACCCACGCGCGCGCCATTTTCTGCGTTTCCCGGCATCGATCGCCATCTTGCCGTGCTCGACGGCGCAGGCATGACGCTCGAACGCGCCGCGGAACAGATCGAGGTCCCACGTGAAGGCCGCGCATTTTCCTTTGCGGGTGAAGACGCCATCGTTGGAACTCCCGTCGGAAGCGGAGTTCGCGACGCGAATCTCATGCTCGACCGCACGAAGTGGACTGGCGCACTTGAGATTCAGCGGGTCTGCGAGCGGCGCCTACTCGAAGTCGAGGCAGATGTCGTTCTCATCTTCGCCGCGCAGACGAGCGATTTTCTTCGTTGTGCAACAAAGGAAGAATCCTGCGTTCTTTCAGCGGACTCCACGCTTCTCTCCACAGGCCTCGTTCGCATCGAGGCCTCGCATTGCACACTCGTGATCGCGCGGATCAACGCGCGCGCTCGACCAAACGTAGGCAATCCATGAAGAACATCGCTGCACTGCTCGTCGCGTTCACTTTCTTCACCAGCTGCGCGACCACACCACCTGCAACCACACCACCTGCGACCCCATCACCTGCCTCCATCGGCTCGCGCGTCTCGACCGCAGAACCCGGCACCGTCGCGTACGACCGCGACGTCTTTCAGACGCTGCTTGGCAATCACGAACTGATCCGCCGCGAGTTTCGCGAGATTCCAAGCGGTATCGAATCAACGACCGAATCCGACAATGCCGAAGTCGCGGCGCTCATCCAAAATCACGTCGCCGCGATGAAAGTACGCGTCGAGCATGGTCGCGCGATTCGTATGTGGGACCCGATGTTTCGCGAGATCTTCGCCAATGCCGACAAGATTCGCTTCGAGTACGAAAACACACCGAAGGGCGTGAAAGTCCGCGAAACGAGCGACGATGCGTACGTGGTGAAGCTCATTCAAGCGCACGCGAAAGTCGTCAGCGGTTTCGTCGCGCGCGGCGGAGCCGAGTCTCAACTCGCGCACGAACCGCCGGCGCGCGAGTGATCATCAGCCGTTCGTATGCACGCATACGTCCCACAAGGGATCACGCTGCCCAACCGCGATCGATACTCCCATCGTCGCCAGAGCATCAATCCAAGTTTCGATATGACGCGCAAGGACGCGGTATTCGCATCGAATGCAACCGCTGTCACGCGCGGGGCGCGAAGCGTTTCAAACCCATATCGAAGCAGCGCACGCGATCCTTCGGTCGCAAGCCCCTGCCCCCACGCCGACGGCATCAATCGATAGCCAATCTCGAGATCGCCGATTTCTGCAGGCTCTCCATCACGTGGCGGCTTGAGATGAAACCACCCAACAAATTCGCCGCGGATCTCTGCCATCCAAAATCCAAGCGCGGGCGTCGCTCGATCGATCGCGCGCATGCGAGCGACGACTGCTTCACATTGCGCGAGGTTCGGAGCTTCTGGCTGATCGACGAATCTTCTCACACGCTCTTCAGCATCGAGCGCGCAGAGGCGCTGCGCGTCCTCCTCCGCAACCGGCCGAAGGATGAGCCTTGTCGTGAACAGCGTCGGCTTCATCGGACGGGAACCAAACGAATCGCACGCACGTTCACGACGGCCTCGCCAGGCTTTGATGCCGCGCGAAGCGATACCGACTGCGAACCCACCGGAACGTCGAGCACACCGAGTTCAAACTCGCGGTAGTCCTGCCAGCCGCCTGTCCCTTCAACGGTGAAGTCGACGCGCGAACCGCCGCAATCAAGCGAGACGCGCGCACCAGCGGACTCGCTCTTGCAGGCGAGTTCCGCGACGACGCGATACTTGCCCGCACGCTGCCCCGCGATCGGCCATGTTGCCGACGCCGCGGGGTCGAGCCAGTAGCCGATGTTGTACTTGACGTCGCCGATGACGCCGACTTGCTCGACCTTCAGTGAAGGGCCTTCGAGGGTCGCGTCGTGCGGAAGCAGCAGCAGCGTGCCGTCGGCCGATGGATGCACCGAGAAAGGAAGCGGATCAAGCGCGCCCTCGTAGCGGACACGCACGACGGTGCACGCGGGATCGACGGGAAGCGGCAGCATGACCGCCGCCTGATCACCCAACTTTCCGCCCGTGAAACTGCACTTCGCATCCGACCCAAGCACATCCACCGACTTGATCTCGTTGCGAATCGGTAACCACAGGACTCCGTCGGCAGGCCAGTCAAACACCATCAGATACAGCACGCCAGGCTTCTGCGTCGCGCGTCCCCACGAAAGCCGCGTGAACGGGCTCGCGGTCGTGCCGTAGATCGCCTCGTTGTTCACCTTCATCCACGCGCCCACGCCTCGAAGCGTCTTCTGCGCCGCCTCAGGGACGCGTCCATGTGCGTCGGGGCCGATGTTGAGGAGGAGATTCCCGCCCTTCGACACGATGTCACAGAGAAGTCGAACGACGCTCTTCGTGT
>JAIYCA010000420.1 GCA_027488265.1 Planctomycetaceae bacterium | reverse complement strand
GAACAAGCTCCTTGACACTCTTCCTCGTCGGATCATCCTTCATCAAACGAAGCCCGTCGTACAGCGTGTTTCCGCGACGCCAAAGACTCGCCGAGTTCGCTTCCCCTTCGCCTTCTGCGGAACCTCCATACGCCGCCACCATGTCACGATGGAGTGCGACGACAATCGTGTATTCCTCCGCCGTTGGCGGCGGCGACACGCATTCTTCGAGGAGAAAGCGTAAGCGCGCGAGTGAGAGCGGCGGCGCGACGAGGTCGTCCGCGTGCGCGATTCCCAACGATGCATGCATTGAAAGCACGCCCACGACAACAACAATCAACCGCGTCATCGGCGATGCAGTTCGGAAGATTCGGCCACGCACGGACATCATTGGTCGGTTCATGTTCGTTTGACTTCTCGAGTCGTTTGCTGGCCCGACGCTACGTCTCGGAGTTCTTGCTGAACTCTCCGTCGAAGCGCGGTCCAACGTTGTCGGGCTGCTTCTTCGCTGAGGCCAAGCATGCGCACGATATCGCTCCAACGTGCGCCGCGCGTTCGAAGAAGCGCGCGTTCGTGTGGATCATTGCGACGCCGCCAACGACGGCACTCGATCTCACTCGCACTGCACATGGCACAGATGTCGGTTCCAAACGGACGAGACGCGCCGCAGCACGAGCGGAGCACATTGTGGCTTCTTGATGCGCTTGAGGCCAATTCTGCAGAGTCACGCTTCATGGTCGCTGTGCCGATCGCAGCGAAGTTTCTAGTCCGTCACGTCAAATCGAAAACCAAATCGGAAACTGAATCGGAAACTGAATCATGAGATTGTTGCATTCCGGTTCATGTCTGCACGCCGGTCCGTGCCGTGTTGTCAAACGTCCTCGAGTTCCTGCCAAGCCCGCCTCCGCCCACGGCCGCCTTGCATGCGGGCGAAGCGTGAGTATCAACGCAGTTCGCAAGGCTCCGTGAGCGATTTCCTGGCAAGTTCGCCCCAGAAACGGCACCCTCGCCCGACCAACTCGGCTTGTACATTGAAGGCCTTGACCGTTCGATGTCCATCTCCCCAGCGCCGCTTCGGTCATCGAAAGCCTTCTGCTTTGAGACGTACGTTGCGGTGGATCGGCACATGTAGCGCAGTCGTTGCGACGACTTCCTCCGCGTACGCCGAAGGCGGGAACCCGTTCCTGCTGCAGCAGGTGCATGAGATCATTCGAACGCAGCCCGCAGATGGCACTGGGGCGCGTTGGTTCGCGCTCGCGCGGCCTTACATCGGCATGGACGTCATGCCGGGTATGCAAGGCATGTTCGGTGCGCGGGCTTCAGCCGCGGCCTCCGAACCGTTCTCGCTTTGGCGCGATCGTCCAGCGGCGATTGAAACCCCGCTCGCGAAAGGCGCGTTCCCCGATCCGCTCTTTTTCGTCGTCAATCCAGTCCGCAACGTCCTTCAGGCTGGGCGTGATGACGCGGGCATTCGCACCGATCTCTACGAAGCCTTGTTGTGGCAAGCGGCAACCGATTCGCTGCCCGACCAGCGTTCGACGGCGGGCGCGGCGCGCTTCAACGCTCGCGTCGATGCGCTTCTCTTTCGAGTCGAAGGCGAAGGTATGGGCCGCGTCACGATGCAGTTTCGCGACAACGAAATCTGGCCGAATGCCACGCAAACGATGGCACGCGGCGTCGGTTCGATCTCTGATCTCGATGAACTCGCAAGTGGACACCCGACCTCGCTGCCACGGCTCTACTACGCACAGAGTTTCGCCAACGATCGCTTCCTCGTGATTGCTGGCAAAGTCAGCATGAACGACGTGATCATGAACAACATCTTCGCCAACGATGAGACGCGACAGTTTCTCTCACAGCCGTTCACCGGAAACGACGTGTGGCCCGTCTCGTTTCAAGATCACTCGCTCGGCCTTTCGTTCACGTCGCTGCCGACATCGTGGCTCTTTGTGAATGGAAGCGTCATCGACGCCGGCGGAACGCAAGACCCATGGATCGATGCGAATTTCGGCAACGGCTACGCGCTCGCATCTGAAGTCGGGCTGCTCGCTGAACTCTCGGGACTGCCAACAAGAGTGAGTTTCGCCTGGTGCGGCACCGACGCAAACGAAGACACCGCACAGGGGATCGCGACACCCGGACTTTGGGGCAACGCCTACGGGCTCACCGCGCAGTCGCTCATTCAAAGTGGTCTCGGCGTCTGGTCGCAGTGGACATGGGCTGATGAAGATGTCGCGTCGAGCGCTCAGAATGAAGTCGCGCTCGGAGTGACGATCGATGATTGTTTTGGCCGCCAAGGAGACGGTTTTGGTACCGCCATCGCGTGGAGCAAACCCACCGATTCCACGCTCGAAGACCAAGTTCTCTTCGAGAGTTACTACCGCATGCAAGTCACGGGCAGCGTCCAAGTTTCGCTCGATACGCAGATCTTGATGCCTTCGGCGAATGACGGCGTCGAAAACCCAACCGTCATCGGATCTCTTCGCGTCGTTTGGCGATTCTGACGGGACATTTCCCACACATCGACCGAGAGAGAATCCCAACAAACTCGCGTACGCCGCTCCAAACAACGAGGTCGCGAGTTACGCTGTGTGCAGTGGTCGCATCGCGCCCATCGCTCGTCCGAAACAAACCCAGTTTCTTGCTTCGATACGCAGTCAAACGCCTGCGCTTTTCGATGACAAGCCTTGGCGGCCGTCCTGCCGTGACGTACGCCGCGTACCGCACGGCGAGCACCGCGGTGCATCACGCGATTCGCAGCGCAGGCCTCGGTGTTTCGACGAAAGCGCACATGCTCGCGGCGGGTAATCTCGTCGAGCGCGTCTCGCAACGCGAGCGTTTCGCACATCAGAGTTCGGAGCTCCCGAAGTCGTGTCACGTCGGTGATTGGGCCGTGCGGCTTGGCATCATCGCGCCACAACGTGAAGCGGACATCGTCATCATGCTTCGTGATCCATGGGCTGTTGCGCATAGTCTCTTCGTGTTGAGCGCGGCGAGCGTATATCCCGAGTTCGCAACGCCCCCCACCGACGCAACGACGCGTGAAAAACTCGTCGATCGCGCGGAGTCGATCTTGTTCGGCGAATTTCCCACCGATCTCATGATTCGTTGGATGCGCGAAGACGCAGCGATTGCGCTTGGTTGGAATCCGCTCAACGAGTCCTTCGATGCCGAGCGCGGAACGCAGGCGTATGAACATGGACCGTGGCGCGTGCAGTTGCTGCGTGCCGACGTACCCGACGAGCAGAAGTCCGACGCGCTCCGCGTTTTCTTCAAGCGCCCTGGAATTCGTGTCGAACCGAAGAACGGCGCGCTTTCGTTTCCGCACGTGAGCACTTCCATCGCGGAGATTGCGCGCGCGGCCATTGCGCGACGTCCCGACGCTGTGGCCGCCACGGTTGATGGCGCGTTCTGCCGACACTTCTGGTCAGAGCGTGATCGCGCCGCGATGTTCGCGCGTTGGGCGCCACGCGCGACGTGATCTGAAGTTCTGCGAAGTACGCGATGTGATACGCGCACCGCACACTCACGTACCACAAAACGTGCGATATCCCGCGAACTCTGCGGGCGCAGGCTCACGGTAGCGCGCGTCGCTCGGTTTCGGATCAAACGGCCGTTGCAAAGCCGCGACGAGCAACTCAAACGGCGCCAAATCACCCGCTTCCGCAGCAGCGAGTGCTTCTTCCACACGGTGATTGCGTGGAATGATCGCGGGATTCGCCGCGCGCAATCGAGATGGCGCAGCTTCGCCACCATCGATGTCGCGCGCAAGTCGATCGCGCCAACGCGCGTGCCACTCGACGAACTTCGACTGTGCGGCCGCGTCGCACTTCGATACGTCACAACGATCGCTCATGCCGCGCGCCAAGCCGGCCAACATCGCAAACGTGTTGGTGAAGTCTGCGTTTGACGCGTGCATCCACGCGAGGAGATCACGCGCAAGCGCGCCATCGCCCGACTCTTTCGAAACGAGCCCCAACTTTGACCGAAAGCCCGAAAGCCAGGCTTCTTCGAACGCCGCTGGAAACAACGCAAGCATTTCGTTCGCGCGATCGACTGCGCGCGATTCTTCGCCTTCATGCGCGATGAGAAGCGGCAGAAGCGACTCGGCCAACCGCGCGAGATTCCACTGCGCGATCGCAGGTTGTTGGCTGTAGCGATAGCGACCGAAGCGATCAATCGACGAGAAGACGCTTTCAGGATCGTACGCATCGATGAACGCGCACGGGCCATAGTCGATGGTTTCGCCGGAGATCGTCATGTTGTCGGTGTTCATGACGCCATGCACAAAGCCAACAGCTTGCCAACGCGCGATGAGCCGCGCTTGCCGCTCAACCACG
>JAIYCA010000017.1 GCA_027488265.1 Planctomycetaceae bacterium | reverse complement strand
ATCACGAGATCGTTCTCGTCGACATCGGCGTAACTCCCGCGCGCTTCCGCGAACGCAAGCAATCGCGGTTTCGCATCGCCTTGCTCAAGCCGCACGATCGATGGAATGCGATAGACGGGATACCCGCCTTCGCCGCCGACGAAGACGTCGACCGATGTCGAGACGGTCGCCGACGACGCGGCGGTCGTGCGCGGCGAATCTTGCTCTCTTGCTTGCTTCGTCTCTTGCAACGTCTCTTGCAACGTCTCTCGCAAGGGGGCCGCAGAAAGCGGCGCGCCAAGCGCACACAACGCCACGACCGCGAATGAACGATGCATCGACTCCATCAGCATGTGCGCAGTATCACCGATCAACCCGCACGAGAGCACGGGCGAAGGCGGGACCCCTCATGGGTGAGAATGTGTCCGGATTCATCCCGCCTGCAAACGAAGAGGCATCAATTCCCGTTTTTCCGGCTGCGAAATGCGCGATCGACGTCAGAATCCAGCACCCCGCGAAAGCGAAAGCGAGCCACATGCAAGAAGTTCGACCGAACACATCCGACGACGCCACCCACATCGCTCTCCCGAGGACAGGTCGGGCGGGCCCTTTCATGCGCGCTGCCGCGCTCGTTTCGGCGGTGACGCTCACAAGCATCGCGTGCGCTTCTTCGTCCGATCCGGGCCCCTTCGCGGTCTCGCAGCGCAACGTCACCGTCACGCGCGCGAATGGCACGACGTTCACGGCGCAACTTCGCTATCCCGCGACTTCTACTGCGGCGAATGCGCCCTTCGCCTCGGCAGCAGCACCTGCGCCCGCCGTCACTTTCGGCCACGGATTCCTCACTTCGGTCGATCTCTACGACTCGACACTCGATCACCTCGCGAGCCACGGCTACATCACGATTGCAACCACGTCGGGCGGCGAGCTCTTTCCGAACCACGCGAATTACGCGGTTGATATGCGTCAGTGTTTGACGTGGCTCGAGCAGCAAGACGCGCTCGCGGGCGGTTTCCTCTTCGGCGCGGTGAACGAAGCCGCGTTCGGTGTCTCAGGCCACTCGATGGGTGGTGGTGCTTCGATGCTCGCCGCTGCTGCCGACGCACGCATCCGCTGCGCCGTGACGCTCGCCGCTGCGGAAACGAATCCATCGTCGGCCGCGGCTTCAACCACCGTGCAGTTCCCGCTGCGCGCAATCGTTGGAAGCGCAGACACCATCGTCGCGCCATCAACAACCATCAACCAGTACAACAACTGCGACGCACCGAGGCAGTTCGTGAACATGGCCGGCGGATCGCACTGCGGCTTCGTCGACACGAGTTTCTTTGGTTGCGACTCGATCTCGCTGCCGCGTGCGGAGCAACTCGCGATGACGCGCGCGCTGGTCGTCGACTTCTTTGACGCGCACCTCAAGCGCGACACCAGCGCCTTCACAACTTGCTGGAATACGGCCGCACCTGCCGGAGTCACCATCAATCGCGATGCACGCACCACGGCATCCCTTGCGAATACGGCGCTTGCGGGCTCGGTCGGCGAGGAACTGACCACGACGCTCACCGTGACGAATGTTGGCCCCGACGCGACGTCGATTCGGCCGCGCGTCGTCGGCTCGACCTCCACGGTGATCTTTGAACCGGCCGAAAGCGCCACGCTTGCGGCTGGCGCGAATGCCGTGTTCACCGTGCGCGTCACATCCGCCGCCGTGCTTTCTGAAGCAGTGCGTATGGACGCAGTCCGCACGCGCGATGGTGCGGGAACGGCTTCAACGCTCTCTGTCGAATTCACCGCCGCGTCAAACCCTGCGGACCTCGACGGCGACGGAGGCATCGGTGGCGGCGATCTCGCGCTTCTCCTCAGCGCGTGGGGTGCGTGTAAAGGCTGCGCCGCGGATCTGGACGGAAACGGCGATGTTGGCGCATCTGATCTCGCAGTTGTTCTGAGTGCGTGGGGTTCGTAACTCTCCGTGAATCCGCGAACCTCGCGCGCGCTGGGCAGGCTGCGCACAAACAACATCACTCAGGCACTTTCGTCACCCGCGCTTCACTCACGCGTACCTCATTCGTGCGGACTTCAGCAACCCGCTCTTGCGGTACGCGCGCTTCCGTTGCTTTCATCTCGGCAATCACACGCAGCGCATCGCGCGTCTCGAAGGCGACATAGGCCCGTCGCGCGGCAAGTTCGATTCCATCGCGCGCGGCGCGGCGGGCGTCGAGCTCGCGTCCAGCAAGGAGCGCCATGCGTGCCTCGATGAGATGGACTTCAGGCGATCGTGGCGCACGCTTCATGCGGTCTTCGTCCGCGGGTGTCGACGCACCGAGTTCGATCGCGGCCGACGCCGCGATGAGCGCCGCCTCGACGTCGTCTTGATTCGCTGCGAGGAGTTCGAGCGCGATGCGGCGGGCCTCCGCGGGATCTCGCGTGAGTCGCGCAAGCGCATCTTCGCGGCGAAGCGCCGTCTCCCAACCGCCTTTGTGATCGACTTGGATCGCATGCCGCGCGACTTCGGCGAGCGCGTCGTCGCCGCAAGCCACCGCCGCCCGATACGCCGCGATCGCCGCGCCTGCCGCATCGGTGCCCTCGCGCTCAAGTATTCGAGTCGCTGCCAGACGCGCCATCGATGCGATCTCTGGGTCAAAGGTTCGATGGAGAAACTCGGCCGCAAGATGCGCAATGAGTGCAGGATCCGCAGCAGATTCGACGCAGCGGACGACAAGCGCACGATGACTTACACGCGGAATCATCCGCGACACGCGGACGACGCGCGCGTCGAGTTCTGAGATCTCGACGCGACCAACATCGCCGATGAGAACAAGCGCCATCGCGCGCATCGCTCGCGTTTCTCGTTCGAACGTGCGCTCGCCGTGAATCCCTGACGGATCGCCTGCCGAGACCCGCTCGAAATCCTTCAATTTCTCGAACTCATCGAACGCATCGAGTTCATCGAGCGCGGCGTGACCGTCACCCTCCGCAATCGCGATCGCTGCGAGATGCATCGATCTCGTCGCGGTCGGCGCCCAGCGCGCTGCCGTCGATGTCATCGAAAGTGCTTCCGCATGTTCACGCGCCAGCGTGATCTCACCCGCAAGAAGCGCAGCCTCAATCGCGCGCTCTCGGAGAAGCTCGTCACTGGGCGCCAAGCGAATCGCGTCTCCAAGCACCGCGAGCGCCTGCGCAGGATCGGGCGGTGACGTTGCGAGTAAGAGCCCAGCGACCCCCGCGAGAAGTTCAACGTCGAGCGGATCCTTACGGCGCGCCTCTGCCGCAGAGACGAGCACGCTGTCGAGATCGAACGCGCTCGGATGCGCGATCGCGAGGCGAAGTCGAGCAAGCGTAAGTTCCTGCGGCGCACCATGACGCCCGAGCGCACCGACCGCATCAACCGCGAGTTTCGGTTCCTCAAGCGCAGCCCTCGTCCCCGCCACGATCGCCGCTCCTTCAGGGAGCGAAGCGCGCAGGATCGCAGCCGAACCCTCGACTCCTCGTGAGTCGCCGAATTGGCCCGCAATTGCGAGGCGATGGCGATTTTCGCCTGCCGCGACACGCAGGAGATCGAGCGCTCGAGCCACATCGCCCCGATGTTCTGCGTCGAGCGCATCGATCCATGCAAGGGCCCAGCGTCGATCGTCTGACAAGATGGCCGCGTCGCGCGCGATCGTTCCGCGCACCGAGCGCAAGAGCGTCATGTCGTTGAAGGCGCGAGCGAGTAGCACCGCGCACTCCGCGAGCGCCACGCAGTCCCCCTCTGCCACAGCCGTTGCCTCGACCGCTTGCGCGAACGTCGCTGCCGCTTCCGCAGATTCTCCCGCCGCACCGAGCGCTGCAGCCGCGCAGGCATAGGCGCGTAGGCCTACGTCAGGCGATGCGAGAATTGTCCGAGCGTCGGCGATGATCGCTTCGCGCGATCGCGTTCCACGCACATACGACTCACAAAAGAGTCGCCATGCCAAAGCCTGTGGTCGCGCGGCTGTCACCTCGACCAACCTCTCCGCGCGCCCGACCGCTTCATCGTGACGACCGAGTCGCACGAGTGACTCGATCGCAACCGCTTCTGCGTCGTCGAACCTTCCTCGTGCAAGCAACACAGCATCGTCAGCCCGACGAAGCGCCTCGTTCGGCACACCCGACCGAAGTGCGCGCTGCGCCTCGACAAGCCGCAGCGCAGCCTCGGCAACAACGTCGACTTCGTGTGGTCGACTGCGATCTGCCCGATCCTTTGCATCGAGCGACGCGCGCAGGGCGTCGAACCACGCAGCCACTTCGCGCGAAACCGGACCATGCGCAGCAATCAACGCGCGAAGATCGGCATCGCGGCCATCGACGATGCAGAGCACCGCATCAAGCGCGACATCGATGCCCACTACGTCGCCATTGCCATGACGTCGAAGTTCGCTCTCAAGGAGACGTCTCGCTCCCCGCGGGTCTCCCGCAAAGACCGCGCGACGAAACTCGATCCGCGCGATCTCCACGCGCATCGGCGCATCGGCGGAGAGGCGCGCGCGAAACTCTGCAAACAACTGATCCGCGTCGTGTCGCCGGCCAACCGCATCGAGAAGAGCTGCACGAAGTTCTGCCTCTTCGCGCGAATGGACAGGCGACTCGAACCCAGCGACGCGCGGAGCGAGCTCTTCTCGCGACTCGATACCAAGCTCGAGTGCCACCGCCTGCGCAAGTTCTCCGACGCCCGCAGGTGCTTCAGCCTCGCGCGACCACGCAGAGATCTCGTCGACGAGCGCCTTTGCGCGTAGCACGTCTGGCCTACCGCCAAGCGCTTCATCGAGCATCCGTCGTGTCAAGATCCGTGCGAGCGCAACTCGATTGGCCAGCACCGTCGGTTCGAGTTCGACCGCGCGGCGGAGAACGCGCTCCGCATCCTCGAGTCGACCGCGTGTGATGTATGCGTGAACGACCACGCGTCGCGCCTGCGGATGGCGCTCGTCGTGCAGAAGCACGCGTTCAGCCTCGCGCTGAGCCTCTGCAAGCATGCCTCCTTCGACGTAGGCATCAAGAAGCATGGAGTCGCAGCGTGCGGAATCGGCGCCAAGCGTGCGCGCGCGATCGATCATCGCGACGGCCTGCGCGATGTGCGCGCCACGATCAAGTGGAACGCGCATCCGCGCATGCGCAAACGCGAGTAATTCGGATGGCTCGGCCACCTCTCGCGCGACCAGAAGGCTCAGGTTTCGAATCGTTGTGTCCCACTCGCCCCGCTCGAAGGCCTCGAGTCCGATCTGGCGAGCAGATTTCTCCTGCGTTGATCGACGCCACGCGCGCGCAGCGGCTGCGCCGCCAACAATCGCCGCGACGACGACGCACACGATCGCGATCCTCACCTTCGAACGCCGACGCCTCGAGATGCGACTCCCCCAAAGATGACTCCCCGAAGGACGATCACTCCGCATACCAAGCCCTCCCGATCGGACGTTCCTCAAAGCGAACTTCGAGCATGCCACTGCGCATCTGGCGAAAGTCTCCCGTCTCTCTGCGGCAGAGCTCAGCGGAAATTTGCGCGACGATCCACGCAACGCATGCGATTTCAAATCGAATCGCGGACATATCCGCGTGTCCGCGCACGCGACTTCGCACGAAGACCTCTCTACGGTGTCCGTCCAATTCGGAGTGCTGTGGCATTCGCCGCGGCCGATGAGGGCATCGAAGGGAGAGACGCATGCAAACGACTCAGACGTGGACAACGGATTTCCAGCGAACGAAGCGGCTTTCGCTCGCAGCCGCCGCGGTGACGGCGACGATCGCAACAAGCGCACCTGGCGAGCTTCTCTTCGGGAATTCGAACGGCATCGAAGGCCTTGGGAGTTTCACGGGTGCGATGTCGTGGACCTATCTCGGTTCAGGCACGGGAACGCTCGCAATCTCACTCACCAATACGTCGAACGCCGCGAACGGCGGATTTCTCACCGGCTTCGCGTTCAACGCCGTGAATGGCGTCAACCTCTCGCTGGCGTCCGCGCCGGGCGCGTCGTGGCGAGCAGCGACCAATGTGTCTGCTCACCCCTATCCAAACTTCGACTTTGGCGCAGCACTTGGCGGCAACTGGCTCGGCGGAGGTTCGCCAACTGGAGGCATCGCCACCGGAACGACGAACACGTTTTCGTTTCGGGTTTCTGGGAGCGATGCACTGCTCGCCACACTGTCGGATGTCAGTTTCTTTGATGCATCGAATGGCTACGGTTTCGCGGCGCGATTTCGGGGTTTCGAAGACGGCGGCAGCGACAAGGTGGTGGGAGAAGTCCTCGTGACACCACTGCCTGAGACGCTCGGACTTGCCGCTGCGAGTATCGCGGGGCTCGTGTTCTTCCGTCGTCGAAGTTGACATCGCGGGAATATCTACGCAGGCGGAGGGTAGAAAAGGGCGCGAGGCCGACGATTTCGATCGTCGGCCTCGCGCATGTTGTTTTGCAGGCTTGCTTTTTGTCTTCGCCTTTCTCAGGCGAAACTCACTGCAAGCGATACTCGCCTGGCTTTCGGACGAACGGCGCGGGCGCGTCGCCTGGAATCTGCAAGAGTTTCGGCATGAGATCGAGTTTCGACTTCGTCGTCATGAAGTCCCACGTTGCGATTTGCCCCGAGTACGCAGCCTCGCGACCCATCACGGCCATCATCGAACTCTCGGCGGTTTGGCGCAGTTCGACGATCGGCTTACCCGCGTTGATCGACTCGACGAGCTCCTTGTGCTCTTGTCGGTACGCAGCGCCGAGATTGCCCTTGATCGAGAAGAGTTCCTTACCCGAGTGGTCGTAGATCTGTGTGCCCGCGTCGAACGCGCGCAAGTACGCAACGCCCTTCGAGCCGTACACCACGTTGTCGAGTTGGTTGTCGGAATTCGGCCAGTGGCGGCCGGTGAACGAGCAGATCTTTCCATTTGCCCACTCGAAGTCGCAGGACACCGAGTCCCACATTTCGCTGTCGGCGGGGCGATTCCAGCGCGAACCCGATGCGAAGCAGCGCGTCGGCGGGCCGCCCATCACCCAGTGGATGATGTCGATGTTGTGCACCGCTTGCTCCGCGATCTGGTCACCCGAGAGCCAAATGAAGTGCATCCAGTTGTAGATCTGGTACTCCATGTCGCTCATGCCTGGCTGACGCTCGCGGTACCAAATGCCGTTCGAGCAGTAACGCGCGGTCATGCCGACGACTTCGCCGATCATGCCTTCGCGAATGCGCTTGATGCCTTCGATGAAACTCGGCTGGCGGCGATACTGCGTGCCCGTGACAATCGCGGTGCCTTGCTTCGCGGCGAGATCGTGCGCGGCGCAGCAGATGTGGTAGCCCGCCGTATCGACGCACACCGGCTTCTCCGCAAAGACATGCTTACCTGCGCCAACCGCAGCCGCGATATGGATCGGACGGAAGCCCGGCGCCGTCGCGAGCAACACGAGATCGACATCCTTCAAATCGCAGATCTTCTGGTAGCCATCGATGCCGCCGAAAATGCGCTCATCGCTCACGTCGACGCGCTCGCCGTGCGCTTCCTTGAGCGCGTCGCGCGCGGCTTTGGCCTTCGCGAGATCGATGTCGGCCATCGCGACGAGTTTGACGTTGGGATTCGCGGTGAGTGAGTCGTTCGCAGCACCGGATCCACGACCGCCGCAACCGATAAGACCGATGCGGACAACTTTGCCAGCAGCCTGCGCGCCCGCAGCGGATGCCGACGACTTCGCGTCGCCCGCTTTCCCCTCTTGCGCAGACGCCATGCGAAGGCCGAAACCTTCGGGAGCAACAAGCCCTGCGGCGCTGATGGCAGCGGTCAAGGCGAGGAATTCGCGACGGGTGTGATCTTGCATCTCATACTCCTCTGTTGGGCGCGCGACGCGACTCATTCGCTTCTGCGCAAACGCAAGATAACGGAGCCGCCTCGCCGAACGAAGGCCGCGCGCCGTTCGCGGAGGAAATCAATGCAAATACGAGTGATGCGCACCGCGCGAGTCATTCAAGATCCGCGAGCGATTTATAACGAACGTGCGAGAGCGCAATTGAAACGCCCGCCATCAAACCCGACTGGTCACCAACATACACCGCAACGCCACGATCGAATTGCTTCGACGCAGCGGTTCCAGCTTCCGCAGCAACCACGGTTGCTGCGATATCGCCCGACCACGTGCCATCTTTGAACTTGCGCATCGTGTCTGCGTTCTCGAGAACGATCGCCATTTTCTGACCTTGCACGCCGAGCGTGACACCAAGCGCCGTGCGATTGATCGCCGCCCAGCCGATTTGTGTGCCATCGGCACTGAAGACCGCGCCGCGACCGAACGTTCCACCGACGAAGATGACGCCCCACTCGCCAATGTCAGGGAAAATGATGTAGCCGCCGCTCTTGCCGACTTGTTCTCGGAATCCGCTCACGTTCTCTTCAAACCACGACTCAGCCGCTTTCGCTTCCAGCGTAAATGACTTGCGATTCGCATACTTCGGCGCGGTGTTGCAAGAAGCGAGCGGAGCGATCGCTGTGGCGAGAACGATCGCGGAAAGCGTGGCAGATGTGAAGAGTTTCATAGCGCGAGACGGCGTGTGATGGTCGGAGGGAGCAACGCCAAGCGAGTGTAATTGCTCGCGAGAAGTCGGGGTGGCGGCGCATCGGTGGTGCGCTTTCCTGCGAAGATGTGCGCCCACCGCGGGCGCGCCGCCCGCGTGATCCATGCAGCAAGCCATGCCACAAGACATGCCACAAGACATGCCACAAAACTCGAACCACACGCGCCTTCTCGAACCGATCGCACTGCGCTCGCTTGCTTGCCCGAACCGCGTCTTCATGGCGCCGCTCACGCGCCAGCGCGCGCAGCAGCCGGGCGACATTCCGGGCGAATTGCAGGCTGAGCACTACGCGCAGCGCGCGTCGTACGGGCTGCTCATCACCGAGGCTACGCAGATTTCTCCCGAAGGAAAGGGCTACCCGCAGACGCCCGGCGTCTACTCGGAAGCGCAAATCGCGGGTTGGAAACTCGTCACCGATCGCGTGCACGCCGCGGGCGGACGCATCTTTTGCCAACTCTGGCACGTCGGTCGCGTGAGCCACGTCGCGCATCAACCTGACGGTCAGCCGCCGGTCGCGCCCGTCGCCGCGCGCTCGAAGGGATACGTCAGCATTCGCCACGCCGATGGCCGCCGCGAGCGCGTTGAAGCGAGCATGCCACGTGCGCTCGAAACGCACGAGATGGCGCGCGTCATTGGTGACTTCGCGCACGCCGTGAGCTGCGCGAAAGCCGCTGGCTTCGACGGTGTCGAAGTGCACGCCG
Source organism: Planctomycetaceae bacterium (assembly GCA_027488265.1). Lineage (GTDB taxonomy): Bacteria > Planctomycetota > Phycisphaerae > Phycisphaerales > SM1A02 > QWPT01. The sequence continues at coordinate 15,434 of JAIYCA010000017.1, read as the reverse complement.
CGAACTCGTACCTCATCAATCAGTTCCTCTCGGGAAGCCTCAATCAGCGCGACGACGCGTGGGGTGGCTCGATCGAAAATCGCATGCGACTTCTCATGCATGTTGTGGACGTCGCGGGCGAAGCGTTCTCGTATGAGCGCGTCGGCGTGCGCCTTTCACCGATGGGAAGCGCGAACGATCTTCCGCACCACCACGATGACGAAGCGCTGATGGAGCGTGTCGCCGAGGAACTCGGCAAGCGTCGCCTCTCGTACCTCCACCTCTTCAACCACTATTGGGGGAAGGACGGCTGGAACGGCCACTTCTCCGAGCGACTCGCGCGCGAAATGAAGGCGCGTTTCAACGGCCCGATCGTGCTCAATGGTTACGGTGCGGATGTTGCCGCTGCTGAGCGAGATATCGAGGCCGGCCTCGGCGATGCGATCGCGTTCGGCCGACTCGCGATTTCGAATCCCGATCTCCCGGAGCGCTTCGCGGAGAACGCCGAACTCGCGCCGTGGGACGACACAACGTTCTACGGCGACTGCGCGCGCGGCTACAACGATTACCCGCGCATGGCGGCCGCGCGCTGACGGGACGGGCCGACAGAGCGGACGCCCGCGGCTTGCGCGAGGCACGTCCTCCTGCGACGCTTCGCGCATGGCCGAATCGCCGAAGTTCATCGAGCGATACACGAGTGCGCTCCCAGAGCCGCACTGCGATCACTGCGGCTTCGCGCTCACGGGGCATGTAGAGGGCCATGTAGAGGGCCATGTAGAGGGCAACGTAGAGAGCCTCGTCACACGCGGAAACTGCCCTGAATGCGGCACCGATTTCGATCCGCAGACGGTGACGGTCCCTCGCCGAATGCGCCGCCTTCGCGTCTTTGGTTACCTCACGCTGCCGTTTGGGGTCGCCGTGTTGTTTCTGCTGCTTCTCACCATCGCGGTCAACGCTACAAGTACGCCCGAGCTCGGGCCACTCAACGCCGCACTACTCTTCGCGCCCGTACCGCTCGCATGCGCGTGGCTTGGCTATCGGGCGACGCGCCTCACACCCGTTGTGTTCGGGCGCTGCATGCCGCGGCGGCGCGCGCAATCGACCGCTGCGGTCCTCGCGAGCGGACTTTGCCTCGCCATCGGCTTCCTGATGATGTTCAGCGGTGTGCTGCTTGCGGGTTTCGTACTCGCGATGGGCTTCCTCGTGCAATCGGGCATCGACGCGTGAGACACACGCCCCGCGCGATCAGGACGCACCGCGCGCAAGATCCGGAATTCTCTTGCGTTCGTTGTCCCCAACCATGAACGTGCGCCAACCGCAAGAACCCCCGCGCTTTGTGTCGTCGCGGTTTTGAAGCCTCCGCATGCTCATGAAGGCGCATCCACATGCATGACCCCACCGCCCGCGAACTCTTCGAAGTGCTCGTCCGAGAGCACGCGGATGGCTTGATGGCTTCGATCCGTGCGGGTGCTGGGCGCGCGCACGCGGACGACGTCTTCCAGGAAACCGTGCTCGTCGCGTGGCGACGCCTCGCCGACTACGACCGCACGCGGCCGTTCGGCCCGTGGCTCCGCGGCATCGCGCGACTCGTCGCGCTCGATCTCGCGGGCCGCCATCGGCGCATGCAGGTTGCCGACCCTTCGACCTTCGACTGCATCGAACGCAACATCACGCAATTCGAGCGTGCGCGCGGCGACGGACCAGAGCCTGCGATGAGTTTCCGCGAACGACTCGTCGCGCTCGACGATTGCTTGTCGAAACTCCCCGCGATGTACGCCGAAGTCGTGCAAGCAACCTATCGCGATACGAAACAGTTGGCAGAAGTCGCGCATGCGATCGGCGGCAACGAAGAGTTGGTGAAGAAGCGTTTGCAACGCGCGCGCGCGATGCTTGCAGAGTGTTTGCGCGGAAAGAGCGTGTTCGCGAGCGAATGCGGCGATGGAACGGAGGCATGCGCATGAGCGAACAAAACGACAAGCGACACGACAAACAACATGACGACGCCTTCGATCGTGCGCGCATGACCGAGGGAGAAGCAGAGACCCGCGCGAATGATGCGCTTGTCGATGCGCTGCTTGACGCGCATCTTTCGCCGAGTGAGCGCGACGCCCACAGATCTGCGATGGAAGCGCGACTTTCCCGCGCGTTCGCCGCATTGGATGCAGAACGCGCAGAGTCCGCCGCATCGCCCGCGCCACTTCCGTTTGCATCGCATGGCCCATCACCACGCGCTGCGCGGCCCGCGTTGCGTACGAATCGACGCACCATCATTCGTCTCGCCCGCGCTGCGCTGATCGCACTTGCGTTCGGCGCGATGTTCCTTCTGTTCCCCTACGAAACCAACGCCTCGACGCTGCTTGATCGTGCGCTGACCGCTGAAACTTCACCAGTCTCCATGAAGGGCTCGCGCCGCTACGAAGTGCGCGTCGCACTGCCGCCGCGCGAGGCGACAGATCGCGGACCGAACGCGCCGACGGAACTTTCGGGTACATGGGATTTGCGCGGCGATGAGGCGCGACTGGATCTTTCTGCGGGCGGCACTCGCTCAACGACGCGTGCTTCAAGCGTCGACGGGGCGTGGGAGCGCTCGATCGACGGCACCGTGCGCCCGCTTGATTCGCGTGAACTTTGGCCGCGCTGGATTGAGGATCCGTCTGGCAACGCTTCGGGTGGGGTTGCGATCGAACGTATGGATGCCCTGCTTCGCCTCGTGCAACGCTCGTACATCGCGGTTGCCGCACGTGCAGGCGACGAAAGCCCCGCCGAACTTCGTGGATCGATGCACATCGTGGCAACGCGCGTCGAAGCAGCACGCGGACCAGATGACATCGAACTCTGGATCGACACCAAGCGCAACGTTGTCCTTGCCGCGAAACTCGCGTGGCAAACTGCACCAAACACGGAGCGCGGTGACCGCGCGAGGGAACGCATGAGCGAACGCGGCGGCATGCGCGACGCTCCGCCGCGTGGCGATGCTCCACCACGTGGCGATGCTCCACCGCGTGGTGATGCTCCACCGCGTGGCGACGCCCCACCGCACGGTGATGCTCCACCGCGTGGAGAGCGGCCCGGTTCGCGTCCCCCGTCGATGGGCGACTTCCCGCCGCCGCCACCGATGGATGACTACCGCCCTGCGCGCGGCATGCTTCCACCGTTTCCACCGCGAGAACTCGTGTTGCGTCGCATCGAACCGATCGAGTTTCCCGCCGACCATTTCGCGATGCCTCGGATGTGAAATACTTCGCGCGGAGCTCGATCACGCGAACGCGATGCCCGCTGCCGCGATCAGCAACGCAAGGCCCAACCCTGGCAACACCGCGCGCAGGAGTTTCGCATCGCCCATGATGCGTGCGACGCCAAGTTTGAAGAGCGTGTTGACCGCGAGCGCGACGAGCGTTGCGCGAACAAGCAGTGTGCCGTCCATGCCGCCCGCTTCGAATTCGCGCGCAACCGAGAGCGCGATCGCATCCATGTCCGTGATACCGCTCGCTGCAGCCACGACGAGAAGTGCAGCAGAGCCCGCGTACGCCATCGTTGCTTTGGTGACGATCTGAATCACCACAAAGACCGCGGCAAACGCGAAGGCCGACGAGAGTTGCGTTGGATTCTGCGGTTTACTCGGCGGATTTGTTGCGAGCGTCGTTGAACCATGCGCGGCGTGCGCGTCGGTCGTGGAGTTCGTTGTGGAGGTGGCTGCGGTGGTGGCGGCCGTCGCATCGATCGCGCTGCGCGCTCGCACATGGCTCGAAATGAAACCCGCGATAAGCGTTGCGACACCGATCCCCGCGAGCCACGGCCACAGCATCGCGAGCGCACCTTTCGATGCGACACCCACGAGGAGCATCAGTCGAAGTGGCAGAATGCCGCAGGAAAGAAGCGTGATAGCTGCAGCGTTCGCATGCGCTCCGCCCGCTCGCACCGAGCGCGCCGCTCCGACGGTCGACGCCGTACTTGAAACAAGTCCACCGAGGAGCCCTGTCGCGAGTGTCCCCGCGCGCGCGCCGAGGAGCGTCTGCGCGATGTATCCCGCGAGGCTCAACGCGACGACAAGGACAACGAGCATCCACGCCGCGCGCGGATTCACCGCATCGAACGGTCCGAGTGCGCGATCGGGCAGTACCGGCAACACGACGAGTGCGAGCAAGACGAAGATGGCGATCGCGCGCACGTCGCCAGGCGCGAGTCGGCGAATCACCGCATGGAGTGGATCGCGAATGTAGAGGAGGAGGAAGAGTGTTCCCGCGCCCGCGATCGTCGTGGAGTAGTGACCAACGACCGCGAGCCCGCCGAGGAGCGTCGTCGCAACCAACGCGAACGCGGTCGTGAGACCCAATTCATTCGGTCGATCGTCATTTGGCCGATCGTCATCCGTTGTTCGGCTTCGCGCGACGATACCGCCCGTGATTCCAGCCGCAGCGGCGATCAGCGTGACGATGAGCAACGACCACGGCGTCCCTTCGCGCGGGCCGAGAAGCGCCGCGATGCCACCGAACAGTCCCGCGAGCCCGAAGGTACGAACACCCGCGACGGTGTCGGTTCGTCGCTCACGCTCGAAGCCCACGAGAAGTCGAACCCCGAGCGAGAGCGCGAGGGATGAAATCTCGAGAGAGGGAACTTCGAGAGAGACGACTTCAAGTAGAAGCGACGTGTTGCTTGCGTCCATAGGCGATTCGTTGAGCCGACGCTCCCAGTATCGGCAACTTGGCGCGTGCGCCCCCGAGGAAGCGTGCGGGCTGTTGTCGCTCTCGACGCGTCACCACGCAAACTCGAGCGGCGGTGGTGGCGACGGCGCGGCGAAGTCGCGTCAAAAACGCAAGCGCCGACCCGGAAGTCGGCGCTGAGCGTGGAGAGAAGAAGAGAGAGAGAGAGAGAGAGAGAGAGAGATGCGTTTCGCGTGTGTCCCGTGCTGTGTCCCGTGCTGACCTACCTGAGAGCGCGCGGTTGTCCCGACCGCGACTGCCTTCATTCGAGACTTCACAGATGCCTCGACACTTGATCTACGCACTTGAAATACGCAGTCGGCCCACAGATCTCTCAGGAAGTCACAAAATCTCTTGCGACTTCTTCGCCTGTGCCGAGCACTCGCAGTCGCAACGGTTCCCCGCCGACCGGCAAGGTCGACCAACGAGACCAGACGCCTCGGTTCTCGGTTCTCGGTTCTCGGCTCTCGGCCAATGAGGTCACACGCTTATCTCACTCGCATCTCACTTGCCTGGAACTGGAAGTGCCTTGGCTTGCTCGTAGCGCTTCGTTGCTGCTTCGACCAACTCCGCCTTCTTGGCCTGACCTTGCTCGGTCGTGATCGACTTATCCTTCACTTCTGGCATCGTCGCAACGTTGATGCGCTGCGCCATGATCATCTGCTTTTTACGGAGCGTGATGATTCGATCGCGCGCTTCCATGCGCTGCGCGACAGAGCCATTCCCGTTATAGGTTTCTTCGAGCGACGCGATCGAGCCATTCGTTTCTTGTGTGACTCGCATCAAATCGTTGTAGTTTCGATTTGTACAGGCGACACTCACGCACAAGATGACACTTGCGAGACAGACGAAGGATGAGGTAGGTAATTTCATAGGTCGCGTTTGTACTTCACAAAGTTTCTCATGACAAGTTACCCCCAGACACTTCGACCGACGTTCCGCGAGGAGATGGACAAGCTCGAGCCTGATGCCGCCACCATCTCGGCAGAACTGCGCGTGCTTGGGCGGCTCAATCGATGGACTGCGAGTGCTCAAGCGCTCTGTGAGACCATTGAGCGAAGGATCGCACCGACTCGCGGGGACACCTTGAGACTGGTCGATTGGGGCTGCGGAGATGGAACAATCAGTCGAACGACCCGAAATCTCGCGGAACGCCGAGGTTGGCGCCTCGAGATCACGGGCGTTGACCAAATCCCTCAATGCCTTGCAGAGTGCCAACGCTTGGATCGTGATGTCTCGTCGCACTATCGCCGAGGCGACATTCGAGATGCAGCACTTCTCATGGAAGGTGCGGAAAGCGATATCGCTCACACCTCTCTCGTACTTCACCACCTGTCTGACGCCGATGTTGTCCGAGCGCTCCGCGCTGTGGCTCAAGTCACGAAGAGATTGATCGTCTGGAACGATCTCCTTCGCGAACGGATCGGCGAGTTCGGCGCCCGACTGACGACCTTGGGTGCCCCATCCACAGTGCGCCGAGATGCCGTCACCAGCGTGCGAAAGGGATTCACGCTCAATGAGGCTGAAGCCTTCGCCGAAGCCGCAGGGCTCGAGGCGATTGAGGTGCAACGATGGCGCGGCGGTCGATTCATACTCTCTGCCCGTCCGAACCAGAACCCGTCATTGACATCGGGCGCACGCCCGTTGCTGCGAGCGTCAAGCGTTGGTTTCTCATGGCGCGGCCGAACGATTTTGGCTGGAACGAGCATGTCGATCGAAGCCGGCGCGGTCGCAATCATCGAAGGCCCCAATGGGTGTGGGAAGTCGACGCTGCTTCGCATGCTCAGCGGAGCGCAATCGCCGACGGTCGGCCGAGTTTGGCGCGATCAGATTCTCGGGACTCCCGCCTATCTCCCGCAGCAGGGCGGCCTTCTACCGAACCTCACGGTCGGTGCCAACATCTCGTTTTTTCAGCGGATTGCCCGTGTTTCACCGCCAGAACGAGCGCGACGTCTGCGAGAAGCGCTGTCTCGATTCGGGCTTCGCGCCGACGATTTTCGAACCGTCGCGCAGCGATCCGTTGGGCAAGCGCGCCGTGCCGCACTTGCCTCGATCTTCGCAAGCGCGTCGGGTGTCCTTCTCTTGGATGAACCCGATGCAGGATTGGATGCAGAAGGTCTGGCTGCTCTAACAGACGCGATCATCGATCACTGCCGCGCTGGTGGCTGTGTTGGTGTCGCCACACATCATGCAGAAGCTCTGGAACGTGCATGCCGCGAAGCCGGAGTCTCTGTTACAAGAACCAAGCCGCAATGACTATGTCGCTCCCCCTGCTGCGAAAGATCTCGGTGTGGAGCACCACAGCAGTGTGTGCTGGCTCGGCATCATGCACCAAGCCGTTGGCTGAGTCGTCGCCGCTCGTGTCTTCGCCGCTCGTGGCTTCGCCAAGACCGTCCACCGAGGCCGCGAGTCAGGAGTTCGCCACCAACGCAACGGAAACTGCTCACATTCGCGTTTTGTTCCATGGACTCAAGAACGCAGAGCCAAATGGACCTGTCCGCGTTGCGCTTTGGCCAAGTCCATCTCGATTCATGGTGCAGGGAGAATGGCTTCGGGCATCGACAATCTCCGTCGAGCAAGCAAACGACAGCATTGAGTTCCACGACGTACCGCTCGGCCGCTACGCCGTTTCTGCGTTCCATGATGTAACCAACTGCGGCGAGTTTCGCCGGAATGCACTCGGCTTACCGCGGGACCCTTGGGCTGTTTCAGGGGGCGGACCCTCGTGGCTCCCTCCCAGTTGGAGCCGAGCATCCTTCGAACTCTCTGCTGGCGGCATCACGGTAGAACTCGATTTCACGCATGGAGCCGCGAAAGAACGACTATCCACAGACGCTACGTCGGCACAAGTTTCCGATGAGGGCGAACGATGAACGCGTGGGGTGTCATTGCTTCGAGTCTCTACTGGGGGCTACGCGCCGCAACCTGCTCATCTGTGAAGATGATCGATGAGGGCGGAGCCAGTTCCCTCCGTGAGAAAAGCCCAATCATCATCGTTGCAAATCATCAAAGCCACGCGGACACGGCGGTGCTTTTCGCGGTACTTCCAAAAGTCTGTCGTGCCCGAGTGCGATTTGTCGCCAGTGCCTCGAGATTCCGGCGCGCTGAACCCGGTGCTTCGTTGCGCGAAGTACTCGAGCGCTGGTTACTCCATGGTCTTGCGGTACACGCCTATCGAGCGATTTTGGTTGGCGGAGATGAGAGCGGGCTTCGGGCGATCGACACGCTTTCTCGCTTGCTCAATGACGGCGCGGCAATCGCGATGTATCCAGAAGGCACGCGTTCGCGCGACGGAACACTCTCAAAATTGCGCCCAGGCGTCGCGATGCTCGCACTGTCTACAGGTTGCCAAGTCATACCCGTTCGCATCGATGGAACTGGTGACGCGCTGCCCAAGTCAACACGATTCCCAAAGTTCTTCAACCGAGTCACGGTGCGAGTACGCGGCCCTCTTCGCGCATTTCCACATGAGACTCATGCAGAGTTTCTCGATCGCGTCGCCGCTTCGCTCGAACAGCGCACTCGGTCTGCAATGACACAGCCACGGAACAGCGAGGCGTGCGCATGAACTCAAGACCACTTGAGCATCATCCTTCACGCGCCGCTCGCATGCTGATGGATGGTTGCTACTACCGACTGTTGGAGTCCGTACCACCGTTGAGGTGGCCTGCATGCAAGGTTGCGCAGTGCTTGAGTTTCGCTGGTGCCTCAAGTTGGCGGAAGTCCTTGACATTCAACGCTGGACTTGCACTCGGCCCAAAGTCGTCACAGTTGGAACGAACCCGCTGTGCCTTTCAAATGATGGGGTCCATGCAGCGCTTTATTGCAGAGGTTTTCGCTTCACGAAACGAGCGCCCAGAGGCGCTGCGAGCCCGAGTGACGCGGTTTGAAGGTACGGCGAGCTATCTGGAGGCGCGAAGCCTTCGGCGCGGCGTTGTTCTCGCTGGGATTCATATGGGTCCCTTCGAACCAGCGCTTGCGACGTTGTGTGGAATTGAACGTCGTGTCCATGTGCTGTTCCAAACCGACTCGATGCCTCGATTCGAACGTGCGCGATCGGGGTTGAGAGCTCGACTCGGAGTTGTTGAACATCATCTCTCTGACGGAGTCGGTGCCTGGAGTGCACTCCTCGACGCGCTTCGCAATGATGAGGCGGTCCTTGTCCTCGGCGATCGCGTGATGCCCGGCCAAGCCGGCGTTGAAATGAAGTTCCTTGGATTTGACCGAGCGGTGCTTCCTGCCGGTGTACTCCGACTCGCCGCGTCACACGGAACGCCCATCGTGCCGACCTACAGCGTTCGCGAAGCAAACGGTATTCGTGTTTGGTCTGATCCATACATCCCAACATCCATCGAGCGGCTCACTGCATCCGCTGTTGCAACACACCCCGCACAGCATGCACTCATCGCCTCGATGGAACGGGCGATCCGCGCGCATCCAGCCCAGTGGATGGCGTTTCACGAACTGCGGCCCGTTGACCTTCAGGAGCGCCGCCGGTGATTTCTCTTGCACTCGCGCTCCTCAAGTCTTTCACGCGAGATCGCGGAACGCTGCTCCTCGCCTTTCTCGCTCCTTTGGCATTCAGCGCGCTCTTCGGGTCTTTCTATGTACATCTTGATTCTCCCAACGGCACCCGATTCGATGTCGCGCTCGTGACCGTTGAGCCTGCTTCGCCACATGCAAAGGATTTAAGCGCGGCAATTCTCAAGCGCGCGGAGGGCAGGGTTCACATCAGCCTCGCAACCCACGACCCTGTGCATTGCGATGCGGTCATCATTGTTCCACATGAACTCGACGGTGCCACTTCACCCGTCATCATCGAATCTCGATTTCCACTGCCAGGATTGAATGACGCTCTGCGCATGCTTGTGCAGGCCGCAAATGCGGATGTTGTGTCGACATCGTCCAACATCAAAGCGCGATCGATTGAGATTGAGGATCAGACAAAGCACGGGATCATGCTTCGGCAAAACGCCGCGGGAATCCCTGTGCTTTTCGTACTCTTCGCGTTGTCATCACTCGTCGGCCGAGGACTCACCGAAGATGCACTCGGGCTGCGCGACCGCTTGGCTTCGGCAGGCCTCAACCGGCGCCGGCAAGAACTCGCATCTGTGCTCGCACTCACCACCATCGCTTGGGTGCAGATCGCGGTCACACTTGGGCTACTCGTCGTCGTGTTTGGTGTTCAGCCTGCTTCTCTCTTTGGCCTCTTTCTGACCACGACGTTCACGGCATCTGCGAGTGCTGCCTTCATTTCGCTTCTCGCGGTGCTCTGCGGTTCGAGGGCTCGATTCGCCGCGGTCGCTCCAGTTGTCGTGCTTCTACTCAGTGGGCTCGCCGGAAGCATGGTGCCGATTGAGATTTTGCCCGATGTGCTCGCGCAACCATCGAGATGGCTCTTCACACGATGGAGTATCGAGGCGTGTGCTGGAGCGATCAACGGCGGCGAATTCCTCGCGTCGGTTGGGTTACTCTGCGCTTGGACACTCGGGTGCCTCGCCGTGCTACTCGTGATCGTCGATACTCGACGTCCATGGTCGCCTCAAACCGTTGGAGGGGCTCATTGAATATCGCTGTCACACGAATCGCGGCCTGTTCCGCGCTCGGCAACTCGCTGGAGACGACCGCAGAAGCACTGCGTGTCGGCGCGGTAGGCATCAAGACCCCTCTCGATCTCGAGCAAACCCCTGAGTTCGCGAGCGGCGCAGGGGAAGCCCCGCTTCCAAAGCACATGCAGGGTCCCTACCGCGCGGAACGTGCACTGCGAAGCACGCTCGAGGATCTGCTCCGCGATGAGGATCGCGACTCCATCCGAACCGGCAGAGAGCGCTGGGCGATCGTCCTCGGTACCACGCTTGCGGGGATGCGACACTGCGGTGTTGGTATGCGCGCCGACGAAAGAGGCGACACGCAGCACGCCGATGCAGCGTTTGCGAGAACCTCTGCATCGGCGGTGCTCGCCCATGCGCTCGATGGGCTCAAATTTGAGGGGCCCACGATCTCCGTCTCTTGCGCCTGTGCCTCCGCGCTGTCTGCTCTTTCACATGGATGTTCGCTCCTCCGTGCAGGAATCGTCGATGCCGTCATCGCGGGGGGTTACGACCCGATTTCCGAGTTCGCCTACGCGGGCTTTTCTGCGCTGCAACTTGTTGCTCGCGGCCCCCTCAGTCCATTCGCAGAGGATCGGGAAGGGATGAAGCTCGGCGAAGGAGTCGCGCTCTTCGTCCTTCGTCGCCTCGAGCCAGATCTCATGAGCGCCGAGGGCGAACAGATCCGCGCGATCATCACAGCGACATCAGAATCAACCGACGCGCATCATCTGACCCAACCGCATCCTGAAGGGCGCGGCGCCGCACGCGCCATCGCGGAAGTCTCGAGAGGCGGGCCGCATCCACAACTCTTGGTTGCCCACGCCACCGGAACGCCCGCAAACGACTCCGCCGAATACCGCGCATACCAATCGACGTTCGGAGTCGAACTGCCTCGCACGCCTGTGCTCGCGCTCAAGAGCCGCTTCGGTCACCCCCTCGGTGCAGCTGGTGCGCTTGAACTTGCGGCAGTGATTCGGTGTGCGGAACTCGAGTTTGTGCCGACGACGGCTGGCCGCGGCCGATCCGCGACAGAGTTCCCTGATCTGCAACTCCGCGAAGGCGCGGTCACTTCCGAGTCGCCGACAGACATCGTGGCGCTCGCAGCGGGTTTCGGAGGCGCAAACGCGGCATTGCGTCTCACACGCTCGCATCGGGTTCCGATGCCAGAGCCGCTCTCCGCAGCACCACGACTTGGGCTTCGAATTCGTGCGGCCGGTGCCGTATCCGTGGCTGGAAGAGGTTCAAGCGCACTGAAGGCACTCTCAACGCCGCAGGCCGCGGGCATGCTGTGGCCGCAGTTCGATGAAGAGGTGCTCGCGCCACTCCTCGATCGCGCGCGAACAAGAAGGCTGTCTCTCCTCGCCCGACTCATGATCGCGGCGGTCCGTGATCTCGTCGAGAGCGGGAATATCGATACGACAGAACTGCGAGAAACTCCGCTGATCGCCGCGAATTGGTGCGGCGCAGCCGACTTCACTGAGCGCTACTACCGAGATCTCATCCGATCGGGCATCGATCTCGCAAACCCGATGCTCTTCGCGGAAAGCGTGCCGAATATCGGGAGCGCTCAATGCTCGCTTGCATTCGGCATCGAAGCACCAACGCTCAGTGTGATTGGCCGCAGGACCGCGGGGATCGAAGCACTGTGGCTTGCGGAGGCCAAGATACGCTCGCAGGAATGGCGCAGAGCAATCGTTGTTGCCGCGGAAGAAGCTCATCCTCTCGTCGAACGCGTGCTGACTCGATGCGTCGGCAAACCGCTTCAACTTCGATCAGGAGCGGTCGCTCTTCTTGTTGAGCGCGAAGAGTTCGATGGCGGCGCCGTCACGTCGAGTTTTGGGAAACTCAACGACATCAGCGGGTGTACCGCAGCTCTTGATATCGGGCGCGCGGTCGAGCAATTCAATCCTCCGGATGATGATGCCCACGTTTTGACAACGGACTCGCCATTCGACGCTGCACTCTTTGGTACTGCGAGCCGAGTCGCACAAGTACGCCAACGGCTTCTTTCGCTTCCAGAAATGGGTGCCGCGACTTCTCTCGCGATGCTCCTCGCCGATCCGCCGCGCGACGGCACAGTCCGGCGAATCGCGTCGCTTGATCCGCATGGTGTGTGCTGGCATCTGCTCCACCGCAGTTGTTAACATTTGGCCGCCATGGCGGAAAATATGGAATCAGCCACTCCTCGCCTCAGTGACGAACCGCTCAAAGCGCTTCAAAGCGCGGCTGTCTCACCAAACTGGAGCGCGGTTGGAGATCCGCTTCGCGACCTTTCTCCCTGGGTTCACCAGTGGACGAGTCCAACGCATCAACACCGCAACGGACACCATGCTGTCGTTGTTTCGCGCGCGGCGGCTGCGGATGAACTCGAGGGCGAGCGCCTGACAGAGCTGTCTCGTGACCTCTTCGACGCCGTGCTTGCAGAACTGCCTGGTGGGCCCTGCCGCGTCTGGGCATTTCTCCCGCGACCAACAGATCGCGATCGAGACTTCCTCGAGCGATACATGCGATTCAATGCCGGGCGCACTGCTGCGTACCGCGCACACGATGCTCGCGTGCACACCATCCCTGCAGGAACATGCGTTGGGCATGCGGGCCCCATGCTTGTCGTCCATGCGTTGTGGACGCCCGAGGAATTTCAAGCCATTGAAAATCCTCGTCAACGTCCCGCCTACCTCTACTCAAGTCGCTTTGGACCTGTCCCGCCCGCCTTCACACGCGGAGCACGGGTCGGACGCACCCTCCTCGCGTCGGGCACCGCGTCCGTCGTCGGAGAAGACTCGGCACACGACGGCAACGTCGAAGAACAGTTCTACGAGAGCTGCCGAAATCTCGATGCGCTTGCGCATGCCGCAGGTGGTACGGACCTTTGGAGAGATGTCTGCATCTACGTGAAACACCGCGAAGACATGCCTGTCGTCGCGCGTCTCGCACAAAAGAAGTTCGGCGCAGAGTTCACACGGCTCGTCCACGCGGCCATTTGTCGACGCGAGTTACTCGTCGAGATCGAGGGTATCTGCAATGTCCATTGAACGTACGCATGATTGTTTGGTTGTTGGTGCGGGTCCGGCGGGGAGCGCCGCTGCGATGGAGATGGCTCGCGCAGGCATCGACGTCATCGTTGTGGATCGCGGCGAGTTTCCACGGTTTCGCATCGGAGAGAGTTTCCTCCCGAGAACAAAGCGCGCTTTCCGAAGACTCGGTGTGCTCGACAAGTGCTTAGCACTTCCCCACGCGCGCAAACTCGGCGTTGAAATTTCACTCGGCGATTGGCGGCATGGACCACAGTACTTCTACTTCCGTGATGTCTATGGCGATGGCGACAAAGAGACCTTCAACATGGCGCGCGCCCATCTCGATCTCATGATGATGGAGACAGCCCGCGAAGCCGGAGCAGAAGTGCGTACGTCTTGCGCCATTGAGTCGATCGATCGGCTCGATGATGGCGACGTTCGAGTCCGAACCAATCAGGGGCCAATTCGGGCCCGCTGGATGATCGATGCCAGCGGGCAAGCCACAACGCTCGGTCGAGAACTTGGACAACGGCGATTCCACTCATTCCTTCGGAACGTCGCGTACTTCGAACATTTCGAGGGTGTCATTCGACCGAGCGGCCGCGGACAGAACTGCTTTGGACTCACGATTCTGGATGAGGGCTGGTTCTGGATGATCCCGCTCGATGACACTCGGACGAGCGTCGGCTTCGTCGCACGAGAGTCGCTGCATCGTGCACTTGATGTGGCACCAGAAGATCGACTGCAATGGGCGATCGCACGGACACCCGTCCTGCGAGAGCGCATGGCGAATGCACGTGGCCCCAAGAAGAATCGCGTCATTTCGGACTTCACATACCGCTGTGACCCGTTCGCTGGACCTGGGTTTTTCCTGATTGGTGATGCCGCCGCGTTTCTTGATCCGGTCTGGTCCACAGGCTTGACCCTCGGACTGCTCGGTGCCGAGCAAGCGGCAGGCAGCATCATTCGGATGTCCCAAGGATCCCGTGCCAGTATTGAGCGCGAGCGACACCGAACTTGGATGAAGCGCATTACAGATCGCGCATTCCGATTGGTCGAGGGCTTCTACGATCCAAACTTCCGCGATCTGCTCTTCTCTCCCAACCGAACGAAGTCTCTCGAGCGAGCGTTCGTCACCTTGCTCGCTGGTGAAATCGACGATATCCCCTTGGATGTCGGCTTACGCTGCCGCGCACTGCAAGGCCTCTGCGCGCTCCAGCGAGTACGGCCTATCACGGGACGGATTCGGCCGTTTCGCATTCGACTTGCGGATGCCGCTGAACCCATCGGCATCGAAAAGGCGCTGCCTGCATGAGGTCGTTGATCGAAGCGGTCGCCCACCACGCGTCAGACCGCGGCAACCATCCCGCGATCATCGAAGAAAACGGATGTGCAGTCACCTATCGCGAGTTGCTTGAGCGCGCGATGTTCATCGCGAACGCGATTGAAACTCCGACACCGCGCTCCATCATCGCGATCTCGCTTCCGTCTGGTCCCGACCTCTGGGCGGCCGTCGTCGGTGTCTCGATCGCCGGTCATGTTCCCGCGCTCTTGCCATATCCGCTCCCTGCGACCATCGCGACGAAGGCCACGAACGAACTCCCTCAAGTCAAACTCATCAATGACGCGTGGATCCGACACGTTCGCACGGAGCCACATCATGCGAACGGAACCTCTCGCGTCGATCCCGCGCGCGCGGCAGGCCTCATCCTTCTGTCATCAGGCACGACGGGGGCTTCTCGATTCATCCTCCGAAGCCCTGAAGCAGTCGACCAGATCGGCGCAATATTGCTCGAGGAGGAACTCTGTGTGCCGACAGACTTGGTTGGCTCGTTTCTCCCCATGTCGCACGCCTACGGGTTTGAGCATGCGCTGCTCGCACCGATCCTCAGTGGTGCGACGGTACGCGCGCTTGGCGCGTTCTCAGTAGAAACCGCGACGAAGGCACTCGCCAACGGGATACATTCGCTCCCGATTGTGCCAATCATGGCGCGTGCATTGGCCGAGTCAGGCTGCACCGCGCCAGCGCTTCGCTCTGCAGTGGTCGCCGGCACGAGCCTCTCCGCAGAGACGCGCTCAATGTTTGAAACCCAATTCGGGCGCTCGCTCGTTGATCTCTACGGTGCGAGTGAGCTCGGCACCATCTGGCT
>JAIYCA010000112.1 GCA_027488265.1 Planctomycetaceae bacterium | reverse complement strand
GCAAACGCAAGCGCTTCCGACTCTCGCCACTGGCCCCGTCCAACTTTCTGCGCCGCAGCCTGGCGTCAATGTCGAAATGCGCGCGCGAGAGGCCGCGCATCTCGCTTCAACGCAATCTGCAGAGGCGCAAGCGTTGCTTCGCGCGGCGGCGAGGAGTACATGGGCTGCATTGCGAGCCCATGCGATCGAAGCCTCAACTCCAAACGCAGCGCTTCTTGCGGAGCTCGCCCCCGCAGGACTCGCCGATGAAAACCGCGGTGTCCGCTTCGTAGCGTGCATGGCGTTGGCAGAGACTCCGTGCCCAGATCTTGCGGTCATGGTGCAGCCACTTCTGCAAGACGACAGCGCGTCTGTTCGTGCGGCGGCCACGCTCGCACTGGCGCGCCTCGGTAAGCCCGTCGATCCCTCTCCGATTGCGGTGATGGTCTTCGACAACGATCCCGAGATTCGCGCAAACGCCTACATGGTGCTTGGCGAACTCGGCAATCGCTCGGCGGTGCCCATGATTTACGATTCGATCGGAAAGGGCCTCGACCTCATCAATCCGATTCGCGTTCGCTTGATTGGTCTCGCGGCGTCAGAAGCACTTGTGAAGTTGGGCGAACAACGAGAGATTGAACCAATCCGCGCGGCCCTTTTCGCGCCTCCCGAGCAAGCCGAGTTGACGGTGGTTGCCTGTGGAGCCATTGGTCGACTGAAGGACGAAGTTGCGCGCCCGATGCTGCAACGTTTGCTCTCGGTGCAGGGGGAAGGCCTGCGCGTTCCTGAGATCCGGCTCTCGGCTGCCATCGCCCTGATGGAGCTCGGCGCCTCCAGTGACCTTGCACTCGTGGTCTCTCGGGAATACCTGACCAACACCGATCCGCGCGTCCGCTCGCTTGTGGCTTCCCTGCTCGGGAAAGCACGCAGCCCAGAGTCTGCGGCAGTGCTCACCAATCTCATCCGCGATGCCGATCCGACCGTGCAGGTCGCTGCCGCCGCGGGAATTGAGTTGATCGACGAGTGAGGAGGGCGGCGGCGAGGTCCTCGCCTCAAGCCAAACGTCCAACCTGAGATATCAGCCCGTTGACACCCCTCGAACCTATCGGTACAACACTCCACTCTCGACTCCGTGTCGATTTGGTCAAGACAAGACCAAGCACACGTTCTCGAGGCGAGGCACGCGCGAAACAATTCGCTCGCATCTCGTGACCGCAAGAGACGGAACTTTGAAGCGGAGCCAAGAGTCCGCACAGATCGTTGCGGAAATGTCCGCGACAACGTCATTCTGAATTTCGGCCGCACACGGCAATTCGACCGCGAACCACGCTGAGGAACCCAGACCGTGCATGTCCTGACCAAGATCTTTGTCGTTCTCGTCGCGCTCCTGACCGTGGCCATCGTGCCACTCGTCGCTGTGAACGCGACCAACGAGAGCTCGTTCAAGCAGAAGTTCAAGGGTGCCGAGATGAAGGCCGCCGCCGCTGAGTCGATGCTCGCGAGCGAGCGCACCTCGTGGCTCTCTCAGCAGCAAAAGCTCGAAGCTGACCTCGCGGCTGCCAAGGCGGTTGTCGCCGATCTGCAGAAGCAGGTTGAGACGAAGGCCGCGGCTGCACGCAAGGCTGAAAGCGAACTCGCCGGCACCAAGTCGGCTGCTGCCTCGATCGCCTCGAGCCTCGAAGTGATTGCTCAGACGGACAAGGCGAAGGGCGAACTCAACAACGCGCTCGTCGCTGAGTTGTCGGAACTCCGCACGAAGTCGCTGGACGCTGAAACGCGTCTCAAGGAACTCGAAATCGCGTTCGATAAGTCGAAGTCTGACCTCGACGTTGCCGATGCCGCACGCCGCGCGCTCCAAGAAGAAGTTAAGCGACTCAGCGACGAGAAGGATCGCGCCGTCGCGACCATCGCTGAGTACGTCGCAAGCGTTGGCGAAATCACCAAGGCCCGCGCTGGCGCGGTGGGCGACGTTCAACGCGTCGCTGCGACCCGCAACCTCTCGGCAACCATTATCAATGTTCGCCGCGGCGAAACCGCTCCGCTCGCAGAGATCAACGCTGGTTCTCGCGAAGGTGTGAAGGCTGGTTGGGTTCTCACCATCGGTGACGGTGCGACCTTCATTGGCAACCTTCGCATCACGGAAGTCGACGTCAACCGCGCTGTCGGCGTGATCGAACTCGAAGATCCTGCGACCCGTGGCGAAGTGAAGGTCGGTCAGCGTGCGATCGCTCGCGCTGGCGAGTGATCCGCCCACGCCGATGAAGCCACGGCATGCCTGACTTCCGTTTCTGACAGTTTGAAGGGATCACCCATCATGGCTAAGACCAACACCAAAGCTCGTCCAGTCGGCGGAGACATGACCGTCTACACGGCCCTCCTCGTCGTCACGGCGATTGTTCTTCTCGGCGGCATTGGCGTCCTCTGGGCGTCGAACGTTTCGCAGCTCGAGGCTGCAGGCCAGATGGACGGCATGCCGTTCACGGCCGTCCGCTGAGATCTGTTTGCTTGATTTCTGACGCCGCCCCCGATTTTGTCGCGGGCGGCGTCTTCTTTGTTTCTGGCAACAACTCTTCAACAGTCTGACTGCCGCCCAACGCGCGCTCTCGCGAGCCGTGCTAACCTCTCGCTCGCGGCGGAGGGCCGCAAGGGAGATTCCGTGATTCTGCAGAAACTGCTTGGATGGTTCAGCGTTGACATGGGTATCGATCTCGGCACCTGCAACACACTCGTGTGTGTGCGGGGCCAGGGCATCGTGCTCAATGAGCCGTCGGTCGTGGCGATCGAGACGATCAACGGCATC
>JAIYCA010000331.1 GCA_027488265.1 Planctomycetaceae bacterium | reverse complement strand
CGCCCACCCCGCCCCGCGCGGGGTGGGTTCTTTTTGACCACTTTTGGAATCAATACCGTGACTTGCGAAGAGTTCGGATTACGTTTCGGCACCCAGTGTCCCACCAGAATCCCTGGCTCCCCTGGGTTTGAGAAACCTCACGGATGCGCAAACAATTGATTCTCACGTCGGCCCTGCTCGCGGTCGCGAGCCCCGCACTCGGTCAAACCTGCACCGATCTGGGGATCGATCCCTCCTGCTGCGCTGCGGTTTGCGCGATCAACGCAAGTTGCTGCGATGTCCTTTGGGACTCTGATTGCGAATTACTTCTCGCAAAAGTCGGTTGCATTTGCACCGACGTCATCGATATCAAGGGAACGAGCACACTCGTCGACACGACCGCCGCCACCCGCGACATCAGCCTCGCTGGCATCTGTGATCCAGGGCCGTACGGCGACGACGTCATTCACAACACGGTCATCTATCGCTGGACGGCACCCGCGACGAATGTGTACGTCCTCTCGACGTGCAACATCGTGAACTACGACTCGCGCCTCGCAGTGATGACGGGTTGCGATCCAACGACCACCATCGCATGCAACGACGACGTGATCGGAACATGTGCGAACTTCTCAAGCAAATTGTCGTTCAGCGCTGATGCGGGAGCGACCTACTACTTCCTCGTCGGCGGTTACGCCGAGGCTGATGTCGGTACCGGCACCCTTACGATCGAGCCATTCCAAGTGGAACTCACGCTGCAAGGCGCGCATCAGTACACCGTTGCTGCTGGCGGCAACGACCACTGGTACGCGAAGTATGCGGTCGGCCCGGGCGCCACGTGGGAGCAGTTGAAGACGAAGGCTGAGGAACTCGGCGGCACCCTCGCGTGTGCAAACACGGCGAATGAGAACCGCATGATCGGGTCGGTCCACATTGCGACGGGGTCAGGCGCGCGAGTCGCGTTTGGTCTCTTCCAAGACTTTGCCGACAAGAACTACTTCGAGCCGGATGGCGGCTGGAAGTGGGTTGATGGTGGAGCGCTCGCGTACGGATCGTGGGCCGCCAATGAGCCGAACGACTTCGGCACCATCGAGCATTACGGCCAATTCACCGCGTTTTACTTTGGTGAGTTCTGGAATGACAACTCGAACGAAGCCGCTTGGACGCACGCCATCATCGAGTTCACCAAGGCTCAGCCTGGCTTCTCAACACCATCGAACGACGAACCCGCAGGCGCAACGCCCATCACGCTCGGTGTTGCGACGACGGTTTCCTTCGTTGGCGCGACCACGTCCGCGCAGGCACTCGCCTGCAAGGATGCGATGCACTACGACCGTTGGTACACATTTACGCCGCCTTCGACCGGCTCGTATGACCTCAACGCGTGCTCGAACGGTTTCACTGCTGCGATTGAGATCTTGACCGCATCTGGTCAACTCGTCGGCTGCTCGGGTGGTCAGTGCACCTCGTCGTTCCTCCTTACGGGCAACACCACCTACCTTGTGCGCATCGGATCTGCCGAAGGCGATCGCGCGGGTGCGCCGACGATCATCTTCACGCCAACGCCAGAGATCGTTTCGCTGGACGCGATCAGCGTGAACTTCGTCGGCGGTACCTACTTCGACGGAGCGGACGGCGGTCGTTGCAATGAAACCGCGACGACTCCGGCCGGCGCTGGTGCATGGGGCACGTTGCAGTGGTCGAATTTGGTTGGCGCGAACAACGCGGCATCGGACGGCTACGCCGCTGGCGGAAACGGCGATGCTTCAACCAATCTGAAGAATGGCTACGGCGAGGGAACCGGCGCGAGCGTGACCTTCGCGGTGAACAATCCGTGGCGTATCTTCTCGTTCCCCGCGAGCGACACCGACCGCATGCGTCGTGGATACCTTGACACCAACGGCTTCGCTCAAGTCAACGTCGTGGTGAACAACGTCCCGTACAAGCGCTATACCGTCGTTGTGTATTTCGGTGCAGATGGCGCGGATCGCCTTGGAAGCGTGTTCGCCAACGGATCGCCGGAAGTGTTCTTCAGGACTGATGCGCTTCCTGGGTCGATCTTCAATCCGCTTGTCCAAGCAACGGCAACCGACGCGGCAACGGCGGTGCGCTCGAGTTACGCAGTGATCAGCGGCGTCACGGGTTCGACGTGCACGATCTCCCTCAAGGAGAACGGACCGAACCTCGGGTTCAATGGTTTCCAAATCATCTCGGAAGGCTCGAACTGCCCCGCCGACCTTGATGGCGACGGCTCCGTGAGCGCCGCGGATCTCTCTGCCCTCCTCGGCGCGTGGGGTGCCGCTGGAGGCGACATCGATGGCGACGGCACGACCAGCGCGTCTGACCTTTCCGCGCTCCTTGGCGCGTGGGGCGTCTGCGAATGAGCCAAGCGGCTCGCGAAGTACACGCGCTAGCCGCGTGACGGACCCGCGATGCACAAGTGAACTCTGGTTCCGAAGGCGCGGCTCGACCGCGCCTGCGGTCTTTTTGTCTCACTCCGCCTGACCGTCCGATACACCGACCATGGCAAGCAAAGGCGGCGGCTCAGGCAAGACGATCTTGATTCCCCTCGCGCTTTTGAGCGCGTTTCTGTTCTTTCAAACGTTCGGCATGCTGCCCACCGCCGTCAACGACGACATCGTCCGTTGGGCGAGTTGCGCGACGTTCGCCGTCGCCGCGGTCGTCTTCGGCAAGGATGGCAGCGCGGTCTGGTGCGGGCTCTGTGCCGCGCTCGCTGTTGTTTTGAACCCGATCTACCCGCTCGGCCTCGGCGACCTCTGGAGTGGTGCCAAGATCGTGGGAGGCGTGGTGGCGGGCGCGGCGGTGG
>JAIYCA010000172.1 GCA_027488265.1 Planctomycetaceae bacterium | reverse complement strand
CCGTCGCCGTTCGCTCGCGGTTGTGTGAATCGCCCGTCGCGACCCGGCCTGCGCGGCGTGGATGGTCGTCGATGCTTCCACTCCTCCGCCGCATCTGGCTTCGGGTCAATCGCATCCGCCTGCATCGGGTCGGAAAGTCGAACTTCGTCCTTCACCGCGAACGGGCGCGCGTCCGCGTCCTGCGGTTTCGTCTTCTCACGCGCCTTCGGCCCTGCGGCGTGCTGCGCCACAAACGACGTGAGAATCACGCCGGGCGGGTTCGTGGGAATGGGGCCTGAACCGAACGCGGACATGTTTCTGTCATCGGCTCGCGCGCGCCTCCACACGTGAAAACCTCAAAAACAAGCCCGCCGATTGACCCGAAATGGGCTCAATCGGCGGGTTTGGAGCGGTCGTACGCCGTGTTGTTGAGACGTGTGTCTCGGAAAACCGTGGCGGGCACCGGCCCGCGGCGTCACTCCCCGCGCATCACAGGCTCAACACGCTTCACACCCGCCACCAAGGCGGCTTTCACAAGCGCTTGAGGCGGCATACGCGCAATCACCAGTCCACGCGCGGCGACTTCATCCTCGATCGCCACGCCGAGCGCCCGCAACGACTCGAGTACGCGCGGGTCGATCGCGCCCTTGGCGTCGAGCGCCACCTTCATCGCGACCTCGAAGACCGCGCCATCGCCACAACCAAGTTCCTTCGCGAGCGCTGGGATCTTCTCGTCGTCGCCGACGAGCGACGCCAGTGCGAGGACGAGCAACCGTCGATCGAGAACGCGCACCAGCGTGTCGCGCTCGGCCTCGGTGAGAAGCGGTGTCGTGCCAGCCGCGCCGGTCGCATCCGCGTTGGCGCCCACATCTACGCCCGCATCCGCAGTCGCGGCCGTCTCTGTCACAGTGGCCTGCGCATCCGCTTTCCCCTTCGACGGGGGATCTGCGGCCTCCGCAACGCGCGCCGCCTCTGCACTGACTTGGTTCTTGCTGTCGCTCTTCGACTTCGAAGATTCCTCGAGCTTCTTCTCGCCGCTCGCGCCGCCCGAACCACCTTCGCCTGCGCGCAGTCCGCCGGTGCTTCGACCATAGCCACCGCCACCGCCGCCACCACCAAATCCGCCGTGCAAACCAAAAGCCTCATCGCCTCGACCGCCTGGCGCACCTGGTCTCGCAGACTGTTCGCGAGTCGTCTCACCAGCGTGGTCGCGCTCAGCCAAGCTGAATCGCCGCGTCGAAACTCCCGGCGGCGCGACGGGTGCGTTCACAACCGCTCCTGTTGGACTCGCTCCAGCTGGACCTGACGAACTCGCAGCTGACGGCTTCGGAGCCATATTCGGTGGTGCCGAAGCCGCGCCGACGATTGGCTGCGCTCCACGGCGCTTACCCGTGAGTTCGCCGCCGGGCTCACGACGTGCGCGCGACAACGCATCGATTGCGCCGTCTCCGTCGTTCGACGAAGGATCTAGAAAGTAGAGCGAGACCGATTCCGACAACTCAACGCCTGTCGACAGATCAATCAGTCCGCGATCCACAGCCTTCGCCGGGAAGCGCTGTAGAAAATCGCCAACCGCGCTCGACGATGCGCCACTCACATCGACGCCACCAACGCCACCGTCACGAGCCTGCATCGGCAGTGCGTCCAATCCGCCTTCGCCGAAGAAACCAGCCCAATTCGTGCCGTCCGGCAATTCCACGGGCACCGAGACAAGCATCGGCTTCCCGCCAACCGTCACGCGGCTCTTCTCCACCGCGACGAAACTCGTGTACGGCGTTGCAATCGAGAACGCTTCACCAAGGCGAATCACCGCGGCCTTCGTGCGTGGGTCGAGTGTTCCCTGCTCGACTTCGCCAAGACGCGGCAAGAGCAAGTCATCCACTTTCGCGCGCGCCCACAGCGACTTCACCACATCGTGCTTCGTTTCCTCAGCAGGCAATTCGACGCGCACGCGACGTTCCCACGCGGCGGCCGCCGTTCGACCACGCACGACGATTTCACCCGACGCCGCGCGATCGAAGCGGCCCATCAACACGATCGGTTCCGCGTCGAAGAGATCGGGCAAGTGATCGCCACCTGGAAGTACATCGTGGATACCAAGCGCTGGATCGATCGCGAGTTCAATGTCGGTCAACACCGGCGCATCGATGCGACGCACCAAGCGATCAATCACCGGATCCGCATCATCCGAGAGTGTGACGATTTCGCACACGCCACGTCCTGCGCGCGCCATTTCTTCGAGCAAGAAGCGGTTGACGCTGTTGCCGATACCGAAACTGAAGACGCGCGACGCACGCGCGTTGTCGCGCACCGCTTGCACAACCGCTTGGTCATTTCCGATGTAGCCATCGGTCAAGAAGAAGACGAATCGTGTGCGCGCGTCGGCATCTTCAAATCGCGCGCTCTTCGCAACGAAGACGCGATCGCCATCGCGTGTTTCCCACGTTCCATCGACGATGAGTGCTTCACCCTTCGCGCTCGCTGGAATCGCAATCTCGACAACCGCGCGAATCGTGCGGCCTTCACCCGCGTCCATCGACCAACCGTTCGCAACACGCGAGAGTTTGGCTGTATCCACAACCACGCGAACCGCGCGACCATCCGCAGGAAGATCAAGCAACTTCGCGGGCTTCATGCCGCTGCGACCTTCTTGGACGAGCGCCGTGTTGATCGCGGTCATCATCTCGGTTCCGCCCGCGCCATACGCGCCATCAACAAACACATCCGCCGCGCGCTTGTTCTCTTCGGTCGCAGGCTTTGGTTCCGGCCAAAGCACGCTCGTCACACCAGCAAACGTCATCACGTTAAACGTGTCGTTTGCGCGCATGCCAGCGATCGCCTTGCGTGCGAGCGCCTTTGATTTCTCGATCGGGAAACCATTCATCGAGCCCGACACATCCAGCACAAAGACGAGTTCGCGCGGACGAATTTCGGTTGGCGCGACGCGCGCCGGTGGCTCGATCATCAGTGAGAAGTAGCCGCCACGCGCAGACGTATCGCCCGCCGCAGCAACGTGCGTAAACACGCTCGGTTCGATCGATGTTTCCTTCGTCGACCACTCAAGAATGAAGTCGCGATTCGGAATGGTCTTCGCATCGATGAGCGAAATCGTGCGCTTCGATGGCGCGTCGTCTTTCGTCGAAATCGCGTGCAGTTTGCTTTCGCTGTTCGCAAGCGGTGCGCCACCTGTGTCGATCGTCACGCGCACCGAAATGTCATGACCCGCGCGCTCTGAGGGAGGCACCGGCATCGGTGTGATGCGACTCGCATCGGGAACTTGGTTCGTGTCGGTTGCGAAGCCCGTTCCGCCATCCTTCGAGGGAGGCGCGTAGAAGAAGCGACCGTTGAGTTCACCAAGACCAGTCGCAGGCGACCAGATGCCGCGCTCCGCGCTGCCGTTCGCATAGTTCGCGGTGAACGAAATCGCATCGCCAACAGCGAGCATGCGATCAACCGTGGCCGCATCGGTGGGACGCACAGGAATTGCGCTTTCAAGAAGCTGCGTGAGTCGCGCCATCGCGATCGCTGCGTCTTTCGCGGGCTCCACGCGCGCGGGTCCACGCAACACGATGCCTTGTCGCACGCTCCAACCTTCAGGAAGCGTCGGCATCGATGTTGGCGCGCCAGGCACGTAGCGCGGCCCAACCACCATCGGGAAGACGTAACTCGAAACGCCATCTTTACGGCGCACAGTTTCGATCGTTGCGATACGAATCACAACCGTCGCGCCAGGCTCAATGTTTGCAACCGACTGTGTGAAGATGTTCGGCCGCTCTTGTTCGAGCAAACTCGCAACGTAGCCCGACTCGCGTGCCTCTTCATAGATCGCGCGCGCAAGCGAGCGTTCTTTCACTTCGCCCTCGATGATGCGTTCGCCTGCTGGGCCACGCACGATCATCGTCATGCGATCGACGGCCGCGCGCTCCGAGAGTGGAAACGTGTAGACCGCTTCAATCGTGCGCGGATATGGATTGGCGAACGTCTGTTCGACGACCGTGCGCGCAAACGGACCTGAGATTTCAACCGCAACATCGGTGTGTTGCAGCGGACATGGACCAATCGCAACGCCGTCGTCGTCGAGCGCATCGAGCGCGCCGCCTTCAGGAACTTGCGCAATTCCGCCCGTAGCGAACGCTGACTTCTCGGTGTTTTTGACGAAGAGCGTTGCCATCGTCACGAGCAGCGCAAGCATCGCTGCGAGTGAAGCGACGCGCGCAAATCCGATGCGCGCAAGAACGCCCGTAGACGTCGATTGCTTCTTTGAATTCGGTTGTGCGTAACGTGACTCCGCGGCATCTTCATCCACACGCGCGAGCACGCGGTCACGCATCGCACGCGCTGATTGTGCGTTTTCATCGTGCCATGCGCGAAGCAGTTGATCGAGTTGATCGCCGCGCACAGGAGTGTCTGCAGCGTCGTTGTGATTTTGGTTGTTGTTGTTCGCCGATGTCATGGCGTGAGGTCCTCGCGCGAAAGTTGCGCGGCAAGAAGTTGACGAGCCTGTGTCACGAGTCGATAGAACTGCGCTCGAGAAATTCCGAGCGCGCGCTTCGCTGCGTCGACAGGATCTGGTTCGATGTAGAACAAGTGCAGTGCCAAGCGAATGTCTTCAGGCAACGTGTCGATCGCTCGACCAAGTCGCCGAAGCGCTTCTTGTTTTTCCAGCGGCGTTGTTGGCGCCGCGCCTGATTGCCGATCCAACATCGAGTTTGTGACGTGCGGTGGCATGCGGTGCGCTCCTTCGCGCGCAACACCTTGCGACGTATCGCGTGAGGCATCGAGCGCATAGCCGATGTCGCGACGTTCCCGCACGCGCGACGATCGACGTTCTTTGCAGACGAGCCGCGCGATCGCATAGAGCCACGAACGGAAGCCGGTGCAGTCAGTCAAGCGGTCTCGCATTCGGAACGCGCGCAGGAATGTTTCCTGCACCGCGTCCTCTGCGTCGGCCTGCGCACGCACGCCGATCTCCGTGCGGCAAAGCGCGAAGATCAACGCGGCGTGTCGGTCGTAGAGCCGCTTGCCTGCCTCACGGTCTCCCGCGTCAAGCGCCGCGAGATCGGAGCAGTCGTCATGCATGTTCTGTCCTCCCGGAAGAGGTCCGGGTGGCGCGCCGATGGAATCCATGCGGGGGTTGTCTCAAAATTTGCTGACGTTCGACGTCGAAAGTTTGCGGCGATCGACGAAACAATCTCCGCGAATGTTGCGGTGTTTCATTTGCGAGTTGGCTTTGAAGAACGTATTCTCCGCAGAATGCGCGGTGAAACGGTCTACATTTGGCAACTCGCTGGTTGGCCTGAACTCCGCGCAGACGTCGCACGCCTCGCACCCGCGCTCGCGCGCGTGCATGAAGCACGCGGCCGACTCCTCGCGCGGCTCGATGCACTCGGCCTCGCGCAGCGCGACGAGGCCACGCTTGCGTGCCTCACAGAAGACGCGCTTCGCACCAGTGAAATTGAAGGTGAGCAACTCGCCGAGGATGCCGTGCGCTCGAGCTTTGCGAGGCGACTTGGGGTCGAGGTCGCGAAACCCCGTGTGGCGACTCGGTCGGTCGAAGGCCTTGTCGAGATCTTGCTCGACGCTCTTTGGAAATGTCGCGCCCCGCTCGACGAAGAGCGGCTCTGTGCGTGGCACGCGGCGCTCTTCCCGACGGGTTTCAGTGGGCTTGCTCGCATCGAAGTCGGCAAGTGGCGTACGCGTCAAACAGGGCCGATGCGCGTTGTTTCAGGTCCACATGGTCGGCAGAAAGTGCACTTCGAAGCACCACCGTCCGAGCGCGTGAAGCGCGAGATGGCGACATTCTTCGCCTGGCTGAATCGTGACATCGAAGCTGACCCGATTGTCCGCTCTGGCATGGCCCACCTCTGGTTTGTGACCATTCATCCATTTTCCGATGGAAATGGTCGCATCGCGCGCGCGATCGGCGATCTCGTGATTGCGCGAGCAGATGGCGAGGCCGGTCGCTTTTACAGCGTGTCGAGCGCAATCGCAGCAGATCGACAAAACTATTACGACATGCTTGAGCGGACACAACGTGGCACGCTCGATGTCACTGAGTGGCTTGCGTGGTACATCGCCTGCGTTGAGCGCGCATTGCAACGCGGTCTCACGGCTACAGGTGATGTGTCGCAGCGCTCAGCGTTCTGGACACGACACGCGGGTGTCGCGTTCAACGCTCGCCAAGTCCGCGTGCTCCGTCGTGTTTTGATCGGTTTCGAAGGAAATCTCACCGCAGCAAAGTGGGCGAAGTTGTCGAAGTGCTCTTCCGATACGGCGCTTCGCGATCTCAACGATTTGATCGAAAAGGGCGTTTTGCGTCGCTCGGAGAGCGGCGGTCGCAGCACGAGCTACGAGATTGCCTCTTGAAGCCTCGCACGCGGTCGACATGTGAACGTACTTCGCGCATATCTCACGACCATGACTGAAGGCATGCCGACGCGCGATCACTTTCCCACCACGCACGCGACTTGGCTGTCGGACCGTGTGGGTGTTGCCAACGACGAAGTCGCCCGTCACATCATGGAGCGCTACTTCGAGCCGCTGCGGGCCTATGTGAAAGGCTCAAGCTTGCGAAACTTCGGCGACTCGGCCGATCTCGTCAACGACTTCTTTGCGTCTCGACTCGATGACCCGACGTATCTCGAACGTTGGCTCGCGAGTGGCTTGCCGCTGCGGCGCTGGCTCTTAAACGGACTCTTATTGCATGTTCGCAATCGCGCGATTGCAGAGTCGCGGCGACGTGCGCGCGGCGACGCGGGCGTTGGCGGTGACGGCGCGCGCGCGCACGATTTGGCCAATGCGCGCGCCACGAATAGTGCGGAGCCTGATGCTCTCGCCGCACTCGAGCGTGCGTGGGCGATCGGACTCGTCACCGAAGCGCATGACCGCGTGCGCGTCGGACTCATCGCGGAGCATCGCGAGAATTGGTGGGAGTGTTTCCGCTTGCACGTGTTGCACGGGCTTCCGTACGCCGACGCCTGTCCGATGGCGGGTGTGTCGGTGGCGAACGGCGCGAACATCGTGCGCGCGGTCTCGAAGCGTCTCGCGGCGATGCTCGCCGAGTTGCTTTCGCGCGACGGTGTCGCGGAGGCCGACATCGATGCCGAGCTCGAACTGATCCAGCGGCTTGTACAGCGGTGAATGCGCGATGAGCGTCGAGGAACTCCCAAACTACGAGAATGCCGTCCGACTCGCGCGGGAAGCGCGGGGTATTCGAACGGCAACTGGGATTGGGACGCGATCGAAAGCCGGATGGAAGATCGAATCGGCGCTCGAGCCGCATCGCGCCTCTCCACAACGATTGAGTGGAGCGAGACGTCGCGCGGTTCTCGGGCTGTGTGTGCTTCTTCTTTCGATGTTTTTCTTCACGCGCGTACATGTCCACGCGCATCACGCATCTCTCGTCGCTGCGGCGGATGTCCCGGCCGCACGGATACGAGAGGTGGATGACATGCGGATGGCAAACCTGGCGGCGATTGGTGCGTTGGCGGTGGCGTCGGGAGCGCTCGCGGGCGACGGAGTCGTGCCTCCGGGTTGGATGGTCTTCGCCGATAGCAGCACCCAGATGACAAATGAACAGGGCGAGAATGGATGGAGCTACTGGTTCACAACTGGTGCTGGCTCGAAACCGCAACAGATGCAAGCCTCCGTCTTTGTCGAGGCGCCATCTG
>JAIYCA010000398.1 GCA_027488265.1 Planctomycetaceae bacterium | reverse complement strand
TCATTGGTCTCTCGATCGGTCTCGCGATGGGTGGCTTGCATCCAGTGCCCGAGATTCAGTTCGAAGGCTTCCTCGGCCCTGCGTACGACCAGATCTGCGCGCACGCGGCGCGCATGCGCAGCCGCACCCGCGGCGCGTTCACGGTGCCGATGACGATCCGCATTCCCGTCGGCGGCGGCATTCACGCGCCCGAACTCCACAGCGATTCGCCCGAAGCGATTTACGCGCACACGCCTGGTCTTAAGGTTGTGATGCCGAGTTCGCCGTACGACGCGAAGGGCCTCTTGGTCTCCGCGCTGCGCGATCCCGATCCCGTGCTCTACTTCGAGCCGAAGCGCATTTACCGCGCATTCCGCGAAGAAGTTCCGGAAGACGAGTACACGCTCCCGATTGGCAAGGCCCGCACCGTGTGCGAGGGCACCGATCTCACGATCGTGAGTTGGGGCGCAAGCGTCATCCAGTGCATGCAAGCGATTGAGAAGAGTGGCAAGTCCATCGAACTCATCGATCTGCGCACGATTTATCCATTCGACATGGACGCCGTCGCGGAGAGCGTGAAGAAGACTGGCCGTTGCGTTGTGGTGCATGAAGCACCGCTCACCTGCGGTTTCGGCAGCGAAATCGCCGCGCGCATCATGGAGAAGTGCTTCCTCGAACTCGAAGCGCCGGTGCAGCGCGTGGCGGGCTTCGATACGACGATGCCGTATTACAAGCTCGAACTCGACTACTTGCCCGACGCAAATCGTGTGACGCGCGCGATCGAAGATTGCCTCGCGTACTAAATCCTCGCGGCGGTTTCAGAACCGCACTGCGTGGCTCGCGACAAGACGATCGAACAATCTCCTGAAACCGACACGACCCGCAGCAGCCTGCGGGTTGTTTTTCGCCCTCGTCTCAACACGAATGCACACGCACCGTCGCGTGCACGTTGGTCATGAACGATTGGGTCGTGTCGAGCGCGCAACAAATCAACAAAAGCGCGATCGACTGCGCTTTCAGCAATTTCAAAAAGGCGCGCTTGGAATCTTGGCTCTCCGCACCATCTTGCGGCCCGTGCAAGACAACGCGTCTCACTCCATCTCGTCGCCTCAGCCGTGCTTCGAAGAAAGTGCGTACGACAGTATGCGGGCAAGTTGTGCGCATCGACTTCGCTCGCTGTACACACTGCTCTTTCACACGTGCGGCTGCTCGCACCGTGCAGCGCAGCGCGCCCTCGGTCGCGATGTACGCGGAATCCTCGGTGCTCGCGACTTTCCATCGCTCGATTGTGTGGTCGAACTCTCGCGGGCGCTTGGCTTAGCTCCGAGTGTTGTCGTCGATTTCCTTGCATCGTCTGAGGACGACACGATGCACGAGCCAAGGCGCGAATGCACCGCACACACGCCATCTTCAATCGACGGTGGAACTCACAACAAGTCCTTCGAATTGCGCGTTCTTGATGCAGATCTCGATGAGAACGCGCTCGCACTCGCTGCGCTCCTTGAAGTAGTGCCGCCAGATCGGGACAACATTCGCCGCGCGATGGTTGCGCGACTTTCAACGATTCGCGGCGCGTGGTGTGATCGCTCGCGCGGCCTGCATCATGAAAGCGATGCAGTGTCATGCGCATTGTCGGCCGTGCTCGATCTCGCTTGGCACGGCGAATCTGAACTGTCGAAGACGTGGTGCCTCAGTGATAGCCATGTCTGCGTGTGTGGTGATCGTTGTCGCGACGCGTCGCATCTCGAAATGCGTCACGCACTTTCCACGCTTGTAAGCAACTCTTTTGATGTTCAAGCACTCACCGTGCGCGCGGAGTTTCATCTCAAGAGCCTCGACATCATCGAACGCGCGCGACAATCACAAGACGGTCTGATCGATGCGACCTCGCGGCTCGAAATGCTCGCTCGACATCGCGAAGCCCTGATGTTGCAAGGAGACTCGCTCGCGCATGTATGGTCGAGTTCCATCACAGGCCTGACTGCGCTGCGTCTTCTACGCATCGCACACGCGCACTCCACGCAAAGCGCGGCGCATCCTTCGTACCGTGACGCGCGCGCTCGCAGAATCGCGATTGAGACTGGATTCATGCTCGATGACGCGACGCGCTGCGGTGATCCACGCACCGAACGACTCGCGTGCGCACGTCGCGCGCGCTGCATTCTCGCGGAGCAAGCGGTTCGCTCAGCCGATGGCGAAATCGTGCTCGAACGTGCAGATGAACATGATCTGCTCGAACTTCGTGCGGCGGCGCTGCGCTTTCCGGACGCTGGAGGTTTCATCCAACGCTTCCGCAATCAAACGACATTTTCGCAACTTGCGCATTTCGCGGTTGACGCCTCGTCGGCACACCGTCGAATGCGCACACTTGTCCCCGTGCACGCGTTCAGGGTGGCGAAGGCGTGCGACAGATCGGAGTCACGATGCTGACGGATGAGATCAATAGCCTTGAGGCGGCGCGCGAGGCGCTTGCTCGTGAAAGGCTGGAGGAATTGCAAGCCCTCGCACGGACGTATCGAAGTTGGTCGGTGAAGGAACTTGCACATGCGCTCGGGCGGCAGCCAGGGCGGCTTGTGCCAGAGAGTGGCATGCCGAAGATCGACCTCGTGGTCGCGTTGGCGAAAGCGCTCGATTGGCCGGTGGAAGCGGTCGTCGATCATCTCGTCAAACCCGCGAACGATGCGCGACGATCCATCGCGCAAGACACCGCCGCCGATTTCAAGCGGCTCTACAACGAGAGCCTCGAGAAGCGCATGGAACGCGACTTCGCAGAGGCGGTGCGTCTCGCTGTTCGTGCGGGAGCTGTCGCTGACACTTCCACGCGAAAGGCCGCTGCGTTGATCGTCGAGGCGAATGCGCATGAAGCGATGGGTTCGTACACCGAAGCGGTGCGTGGACTTCGTCAAGCGTGCGCGCTCGACGATGTTGCCATCGACTGGCGGATGCTCTGCGATGCAAGTCTCGCAAACATGCTGTTCATGCAAGGGCAACCAACGCATGCGCTCGGTATCGCAGCGTCGGTGCTCGACTATGTCGGTACGTTGAAAGATACGAACGTGCTCCGCGCAGCGCGCGTGGTCGCACACTGGTCGCGCGGACATGCGATTCGTTCGTCGATCCCTCTCGGGAACTGTGAAGCATGGAAACCACTCGCTGAAAGCGCGCGTGCTGACTTCACAGCCGCCCGCGAAATCGTGCATGAACTCGCGTCGAAAGAAGATTCCGCGACGCGACACTACGGCACGATGGCGGCGTCGATGGACGCAGTCATCCTCGAGTTGGACGCAATTTGTTCCCCAGAAATGGCTGACAGCACGCTTCGCGAGTTGCTCGGGATTCTTCGTGAACAAGGCTCGTTGGAACCATCACTCGGCGAACGGAAGGCATGGGCCGCGGTCGGGTTGGCGAACACAGCCAAGCGCTTCTTGAGCGACGAAATGCAACGTCGTGGCACGCTTGAAATCGCTTCTGCAACGCTGCGTGCGCACGCAATCGCGACAAGCAATTGGTACTTCGCACATCAACATCTTGAGCTCGACGCGGAGCGGCGTCGCAAACTCACAGGAAATGCCATCGCTCCACGAGCACTGGATGCGATCGAAGCAAAGCTCGTGGCTGGCGTCCTTGGTCAAGTCCCCGCATCACGCCAGCATGCTGGCGAACTTCTGGCGCTCTACGGTCAGATGGAAGGAACTCGCTGATGTTTCCATCAACACCATTACAGACACAACGACTCATCGTGCACTCTCTCCTCACAACACTCACAACGTTGTTTGTCACCATGTCGTTGACATCGAGCGTTGTGCGCGCGGATGACCTCGATGCACCACCCGCAGTTCCATCGGAGATCGCGGAAAGTCTCGCACCGCCACCGCCGCAACCACCGTCGGATCCGTTCGCTCCAGCACAACTCACGAAGCAGATACGCGTCGAATACGCGAACGTCGTGTACCCAGCTTTCGTCGCGTGGCTTGGATCTGCGAACGGTCTTCCGAACACGGCCGCGACATTCGGCATGTTCTTGACGTTCCAGATGGTGACGCCGCATCAGCGCTACTGCTACATGCGGTGTTATCTCGAAATGCAAGACTGACCCCGTCAAGGGGTCTGCTGTTCCAAGTTCGAAAGAGACCGATTCCCGTGGTCCGAATCCCGTGGTCCGAATCGCCGGTTTGGCGACGGTTCCACGGGATTCGGCGTTTGAAGGCGCGCTTACTGGCCGCGGCTCCTGAGGGCGGTGCATTGTGCGGAGATTCGAGCAACACCTGATGGGTCGCTTCGCGACTCTCCGTTTCTTTCCTCAGGGGATCGGTAGAGGGTCTCAACGTCGTGCGATGCGTCGTCGCACACGTCCACTCTTTACCGGTGGCTCTCATCCCTCTCGCAAGTGCAAGTGGCTGAGAGCTTCGTAGTAGTCCCTATTCGTCTCTCGAGAACCCCTATGAAGTTTGTACTTTCCTCGCTCGCTGCCGCGGTTGTCTCGACCACAGCTTCCGCCGCCTTCGTCAATTTCTACACCGTCAAGACGACGACCACGCATGCTGGTATCGCGCTTGACGTGTACACGCTCTTTGCCCGATTCGACGGACCAACCGACACCGTGTTGGTCGCGTACAACTTCAATCGGCTCGATGGAGCATCGACGAACTTGTTCTATCACAAGGACAATGCCGACTACAACGACGGCGTCTTGATGAAGCAGTATGGTTCGTGGTCACCGTTGCTCACAGGAAGCGCTGTGAACAACCGACCCTTCGATTCGTATTTGACGATCGGTGGCGATACAGGTTCCACGAATTCCACGGCCGCTGATCCGTCGTGGCCCATCGCGGGTGGTGGCTGGAATCGCGCAGACCTGCCGAATGGAGAGGATATTGGTTGGTACAACTCGAATCCGCCGACGCTCCAAGGCCGTGTCGGCTCGTCGGGTCCCGCATCCGACTCGGTTCGCCTCGGGCGATTCGTTGTTGATGCCGGCACATATGCCGGAACCTGGTCTCTCCGCGTTGGTTACAACAACGGTGTAACGACCCAAGTGGCTTTCGGCGACTCCACCTTTACGTTGCCGGCGCCAGGGGCCATTGCGCTCGCGCTTTGCGCCTTCGCCGTCGGTCGCCGCCGCCGCTGAGCACGGCGCAAACTTTCCAAATCCACGTATGCACCGCGCGTCTCTCTCGAAGAGCGCGCGTTGTTTTTTGGGGTGTTCTGCGGTGAACCAGTATCACTTTCGTGCGAGACTCGCGCAAACGCGATGTCGCGGACAGGCGATGAGGTGCTCGTTGTACATGCCGACGGCCTGCATGAATGCATAGACGATCACCGGGCCACAGAACGTGAATCCGCGCTTCTTGAGCGTCTTTGCAAGTGCGCGACTCTCCGCGCTCTCCGCGCGAATGTCCTCGCGGCGCGCAAGTTTCAAGTCGATCGTGCGGTGGTCGACCGCGGCCCACAGAAGATCACGAAATGCGCCGTCGCCTGCCCCCATCACCTCGAGCCATGCACGCGCGTTCTTCACGGCTCCTTCGATCTTGAGCCGCGAACGAATGATGCCGTCGTCTGTCAGAAGGCGCGCGACGTCACGCTCGGTGAATCGCGCGATCTTCTCGGGTTCAAACTGTTTGAACGCACGCTGGAACGCTTCGCGCTTTTTCAGGATCGTGATCCACGAAAGCCCAGCTTGGAAGCCGTCGAGCACGAGTTTCTCGAAGAGCGCACGATCATCGACCACAGGCACGCCCCACTCGGTGTCGTGGTAGGCGACGTAGATCGGATCGGTTCCGCACCACCAGCAGCGGTCAGGCTGCTTTGCACCGCGCTGTGCGACTTCCCTCTGATGCCGACCATCCTCGGCCGATTGCGCGCCTGCATTTTGCATCGGGGTGCGGCGAGCAGCGCGTGGTCGAGTCGTCATGCGGCGCAAGATAGAACCTGACGCCAATCCAGTGCAGGCGGTTGGTGTCAGGTTGTGCCAGCCGCGTCGCGTCAAAGTTTGCACCCATCGCGCAGGAATCAATTCCTTGTGTCGCATGGGCTGTGATCGCAGTCGGGTTTCGTCGCCCGTCCCGTGATGCTTTGAGTTTCACTCAAGAAAGGATGCGATGGCTTTCATGCACAGTTTTCAATCGGCTCTCTCTCGACCAACCCACCTGCCTGTGAGGGTCAATGTGACCCATGGCCGCACGCCTCTGTGTGCTCGTTCACTCGCGTTCGCGTCAGTCCTTGTGACCCTCGGAACCTTCGTCGCGGGATGCGGAACAATTTCGACCGCGCTTCCCAGCATCGGCGCCACAACGAAGTCGGACGCGCCATCCGCCGGCACCGCAAATCCCAACGGGTCGAGTGGGCCGCGGAGTGGCTCCGCGATGGCATCGTCTTCTGCGATCGCTGCGCCCATCGGAGATCTCAAGCTCTCCAACGTGACGCTCAAAGGCCTCGCGACCCTGCAGATTCGCGATGTCGAAGGCGTCGTGCGTTGGTTCAATGAACCACATCAAGAATTCGACCCGTTCCTCGCACCAATGATCGCGGAACTCGAAGGCGCGAGCGGCAGTGCGAAGTCGATCGCTGAACTCAAACTCTCGGCGGTGACTGTCGAAGCGCTGAATAAGGGCGGAGTGACGAGCCCGAGCGGAATCGCGACGTTTGATCGAAAGAAACTCGACGAATCCAAGCAGCCTCGCGATCTCTGTCGCAATGAAATCGCTGATGAGATGCGACGTGCGGGATGGACTGTACTGCGCACGCAGGTGACCAACCGACCAGGCGCAACCGTGCTGATGTTGAACGGCACGATGCTTGGCTCGATCTCGAAGAGCGACAAAGCCGAGTGGCGTCGCTTTCTCGTCAACGCACCCGGATCGGCGAGTGACTTGCGGGTGATGGGCACACTCTCTGTAGATCTTCCGAGTCCGAGCGACGGCACGCCCCCAGTTCGGTGGTTCAAGGACATTGAAATCGTGCGCGGTGACGAGTCGCAAATCGTCATCGATGTCGCAAGTGCGCCGATTCCGAGCATCGGCTTCGCTGCAAAAACTCAATTGAGCCCCGCGGCCGTCTACGCGGGTGATGAGGTAACTCTCACCTGCGAAGGTGGCAGCGACAACACCACCTGGTTCATGTTCGGAGATGCTTCAGAATTGGGTGCGGCCAATTACAGCGCGAGCCCTTCGACAAACTCCGCCGCCGCCGGTCTTCCAGCATGGTTCCGACTTCGTTCGAATGCTGAATCAACGGCATCACCTCGAGGCAGCTTGCTCGATGAGCCGTTCATGCAGCCAATCGTACTTGGTCGTGGCAAGACGTTCGTGTGGCGACCGCAAGTCGAAACACCATCTGCTCGCATTGGTGCACTTGTGCGTGACGCATCTGGATTCTGGGGCTTTGCAGAACGATCAATTGCTGTGGCAGACCTCCGCCCTGGTCTTTGGTCAGTGCCAGTACTACCCGTTGACCCGAGCACGCTGGAAGCAGCAGCTCGTGCGGCGCAGGCGATCGATCCTTCGCCAATCAACATCTATGAAACACACGCGATTCTCGATCAACTGCTCTATGTCGCGAAGGTTGAAACACCAATCCTCCTCGACATGCGTATTGATGAATACCGCGATGCGAGTCTTCCACTCGCACGTGTCACCGTTGACTTTGGTGACGGATCACCAACCGTTTCTGTCCCCGCTGCGGATGCTGCGAAGGCGCAGGTTGAACACACCTACACCAAGGAAGGCATCTATCGGATCGCCGTGAAGTCGGTTGACATCATGGGCTTCGAGCGCACCTCGGGTACGAACGTCGCTGTGCGTGCAGACGCTCCACCTGCACCCGAACCTGCACCTGCTGTCGGCGCCACGGTGAAGGTACGCGTCGCGACGACGCAAGCGGAGTCGAGCTTTGATCTCTTCCGGCGCGCTGCCGATCAGTTTGCACGCACCGTCACTACTCGTACCGCGCGTGCTTACGCGGACCGCAAGGTGGGACTCGCGCACATCTACGACTTCAAAGATCAACATCTGCTTGATCTCATGGACGGCACGCTCGTTCGAACTTTGTTGGCTGCTGGCGCTGACGTATACGAGCGTGAGCCACTCTTCCAGCACGCCATCGATGCGCGCGGATTCGTCGATGCGTCTACGACGGTCGTTCCGGACCAAGGCGGTCGAGTTCCCGACACGCTGCTGTCGACTGTTGCCGATGGCAACAATGCCGATGCCGCTTTGACCATGAAGCTCCTTGATCGCATGGGCGCGAGTGCAGTTCCTGATGTCGATGTCGTCATTGAGTACAAGTTGAAGCGCGCGGAAGTCAACGTCATTCCCGCGGGAGCGATGGTGCTGCGAACAGCCCGCATCTTCGCTTGGGTTCGCGTGCACGATCGGCGCACGATGGAGATTCTCTTCGATGACGCTGTGGAA
Organism: Planctomycetaceae bacterium; assembly: GCA_027488265.1. Taxonomy (GTDB): domain Bacteria; phylum Planctomycetota; class Phycisphaerae; order Phycisphaerales; family SM1A02; genus QWPT01. Next base: position 393 of record JAIYCA010000398.1, on the reverse strand, counting down.
GTCTCTATCGGTGGAACCATCGCGCGATCCGAATCGACCGGCGGAGGAACCTCGTGGGATTCCTACTCCGACGGCTTCATGTTGCGATCGGGGTCAACCGACAAAGCGATCGAAGCAATCGAAGTGAAAGAAGTTGTCACCGAGGAAGTGATTGAGAAGGCAGAAGCGCCGAGCGTTTCGCCTGCGTCGCCCGCGACACAACCGGTGAGCGAAATGAAGACCGAAACTGGCGTTGGAGGCATGCTCAAGGGCATGTTTGGCGGCTAAGTCGTTCAAGCAAGGCCAGAATCATCGCAAGCACGCGGCGTCGAGTTCATGCTCGGCGCCGCGTTTGTTTGCGAAAAGAAACCAACCCCGCACAAGGCGGGGCTGGTGATTCACGCACGATGAGGT
>JAIYCA010000166.1 GCA_027488265.1 Planctomycetaceae bacterium | reverse complement strand
TGCAATCCAACTGGTAAGCGACGTCTGTCTACCCGAGACGGCAGTCGACCTTCCTCGCAGGGTCGGTTGTCCGAATCTCTGCGATTCGGCAAGCGTTTCGGGAATCCCCCGAGCGTGCGCGCCCGAATCCGCACAACCCCACGGCGCGCAAGTTTGTGGACAGCGGGAGTATTTGTTTCGCAGCCACCCTTTTGGTTGGCGGGGACTCGGCAGATTGGACGAAAGAAACACGTCACGTCGAACCCCGTCTGAATCCGTCTGAGTCGGTCTGAGTCCGTTGTTGAAGTTGGAGTCGAAGTTGGAGTTGGGTTCGAGCGATCTTCCTGCGCGGGTCTTCCAGCGCTCGATGGACCGCCCCTCACCATGTTCGGAATACGCATGCAGTACAACCGTTTTCAACACTTCCTCTCGCGTCTCACCTCTGCGTGGAGTGGCGGCTCGCTTCGGAGCCACGCTGCCCACGTTGAACCTCGCGCAGCGCTGATCGGCGCTACCGATCGACTCGCGATGGCTGGGCCAGACGATTCGTCCGGCGGCTCGAACTCGGGTGGCCCGAACTCGGGTGGTTCAAATTCGGGCGGTCCAAACTCAGGAAAGCCTGGCATGCCGCAACAGAATGGCGGCCGCCAAGTCATGGGCTGGATCATGTTCGGCGCCGTGATTCTTCTTTTGTTCTTGGCGTTTGGTCAATCCGGCGGCGGACAACAAGAACTCACGTGGTCGCAATTCAAGAACCTCGCTGAATCGAAAGCGCTCGAAGGCGACAGCGTCAACGTCAACGGTGCAGCTACGAAGGTCACCGCAACCGTGAAGGAGACCTCCGCGGTCTTCCCTGGTAAGACCGTTTACGTCAACGTGATGGACAAGCAGGACTACTGGGTCAAGGATCTCACCGACGCGAAGGTCGATTTCAAGAAGGTCGAAGAGTCGTACTGGCCGGTGATCCTCGTACAGTTGCTGCCAGTCATCCTCATCATCGGCATCATTTGGTTCATCGCGCGTCAGATGCGCGGCGCAGGCGGCGGACCGGGCGGCATGCTCGGAAACTTCGGCAAGAGCCGTCACCGCATGCAGTCGAAGGACACCGTCAAGGTCACCTTCAACGACGTCGCAGGCGTCGACGAAGCGAAGGAAGAAGTCCAAGAGATCGTCGAGTTCCTCAAGAACCCGAAGCGCTTCTCGAAACTTGGCGGTCGTATTCCGCGCGGTGTGTTGCTCTCGGGCCCGCCGGGCTGCGGCAAGACGTTGCTCGCCAAGGCCATCGCTGGCGAAGCCGGCGTCCCCTTCTACTCGATCTCAGGCTCTGACTTCGTCGAAATGTTCGTCGGCGTCGGCGCCAGCCGCGTGCGCGACCTCTTCAAGCAGGCGAAGGAGAATTCGCCGTGCATCGTCTTCCTCGACGAAATCGACGCGGTCGGTCGTCGTCGCGGCGGAGGCTTCTCGTCGGGCGGCCACGATGAGCGCGAGCAAACGCTCAACGCGATCCTCGTCGAGATGGACGGTTTCGATGCGAACACGCAAGTCATCGTCATCGCCTCGACCAATCGCCCCGACGTCCTCGACCCTGCACTCACACGCCCAGGTCGCTTCGACCGTTCCGTCGCGGTGAATCTGCCGGATCTCGCGGGCCGTCGCCAGATTCTCGCGGTCCACGCGAAGAAGGTGAAGCTCGCCGAAGATGTCGACCTTGAAAAGGTCGCACGCGGCACGCCGATGTTCTCTGGCGCCGATCTCGCGGCGCTCATCAACGAAGCAGCGATCATCGCCACGATGGCCGACAAGGACTTTGTTGAACTCGCCGACCTCGAAGAAGCGCGCGACAAGGTGCGTTGGGGCCGCGCGAATCGTTCGCGCAAGATCGAGCAGCAAGAGCGCGTGGCAACCGCGTACCACGAGGCAGGCCACGCCGTGCTTCAAATGCTCCTTGAGCACGCGGACCCGCTGCACAAGGTCACGATCATTCCGCGTGGACAAGCCATGGGCGCGACGTTCTCGCTGCCTGAAAAGGATCGATACGGCTACGGCCGCAAGCACATCATGGCGACGCTGCGTGTTCTTTGCGGCGGACGTCTCGCGGAGGAACGTAAGACTGGCGACACCAGTTCTGGCGCCTCGATGGACATCCGCATGGTGACGAGTTACGCCCGCGCGATGATTCTTCAGTGGGGTATGTCGGAGCGGTTGGGCTTCGTGAATTACGCTGGAAGCGAAGATCGCGAGTCGATTTTCGCCGAGAAGGACTACTCGCCCGAGACGGCGCGCGTCATCGACGAAGAAATTCGCCGTATGTCGGACGAAGCCTACGAAGATGCGCGACGCCTTCTTGATCTGAACTGGGACAAGGTCGTCGCGGTCGCCGAAGCACTACTCAAGTACGAAACGCTTCAACGTGAAGACATTGACCGTCTCATGCGTGGCGAGTCGATTGGGAAGCCGACCGTTGCGGATCTCCTCGTCGCGGAGAACACGCGCCCGAAGCTCACAGAATCGAAGCCCGAAACGCGCATCGGTGAAGACCCTGATGCGGGACTGAGCGGCGCGATGCCGAGCCCGGCGTAAGGCGCGTACAACCCAAACAAACACGAGGGCGTTCCAAGTATTCCTTGGAACGCCCTCGTTCTTCTTCTACAGCGCTTGGTTGAAGCCCGCGTTACATCTTGAGATCAAACGAGACGAGCGTCTTCGCGCCGCCTTCGGCTTCAATTTCAACCCAAAGCTTGGAGCCTTCCGGCATCGGCGACGGGGCCTCGCCGTGCGTGTGCCAGTTGTCCTTTTCGAGTTCAGCCTTCGCCTTCATCGAGCCTTCGCCGCTTTCGACGCCAACCCAGAAACGCACGGTGGCAACCTTGGGCCCACCCGTCACCCAAATGTCGACGGGGAGTTCAGCGCCTGCCTTGACATCGCCGTCGCGCGACGCTTTCACGTTGAACTCGCCAGCCTTCTGCTCGCCGAGTTCAACGGTCGCGCCGTGACCTTCCTCTGCCATCTCCTTGTCGTGCGCGTGGTCATGATCATGATCGTGGTCGTGGTCATGATCACCGGACGCATGCGTATGAGCCGCTGAGTTTGTGTTCGAACCCTCACCACAGCCAGCAC
>JAIYCA010000362.1 GCA_027488265.1 Planctomycetaceae bacterium | reverse complement strand
TCAGCATTGCGGGGCGATCCCTGTGCGCGTCGAGCACAGCCTGCGCCCACGCGAGTTCACCGAGGGGCGTGTCGACGTCGAGGTGAATTTGCAGGAAATCGATTCCGCCCGCGCTGAAATACGTGAAATTCGAGAGGCCCGACGGCGAAGCGCCGCCGAACCATGGCTCGCCAGCGAAGCGCTGCGGACCGAAGTTCGCGAGGTAGTTCTGCGGGATGAACGGCTGGCCGGAGCCGCCGGACGACGTGAGGTCGTGATTTCCTGGGCACACGCCGTACGGGATGTTCGCGTTGTCGAGGACCGACATCGAGTTGTTCGCGTTGATCCACTGCGCGGGTTGATCCGCGTTGTTCACGATGTCGCCGTAGTGCGACACGTACCGCACATCGAGAGCGGATCGATTCGCGACGATCCAATCGGTCTGCGCGGTGAAGATCTGGGGGTACGAACTCGAATAGTTCTGCGTGTCGGGAAGGCCGATCACGCTGAACGCGGAGGTCCCAACGGCGTTGCGTCGGGCAACGCTGCGCACGTAGTCATTGGCTCCTTCGAGAATGGCAAAACGCGGCTTCTCCTTGCGAACCGCATCGGGGCCGATGCCGTCATCGTGTGGAAGCGGTGCGGCAACAGCTGGCGCAGTGCAAAGCGCGATGGACGCGACGATTCCGCCGGTCGCGCGAGAAAGCGAAGGATGGATGAACGCAGGACGAATGAACGAGACTTGAATGAACGATGAACACATGACGTACTCTCCCCTTGAAAACGGCAGCGGAAAGTCCGCGGCGAGTTCGCGGGGTGAAACCTATGGGCAGATCTGCATCACTCTGCCGTTCATGGCACGAAATTCCCGCAAAGTTTCTGCGAAGAAAAAAAGCCAGAAAAGTTCGCGGTGTTGTTGCGCGACCGATTCGTTGCGCGAGCGACCGAGTGACACGCAGGTCACCGAATCAATGAAGCTCAGACGGGGAACGTGGAGCTGAATCGATTGCGCGTGCTGTTTGTAACGCGGCATCGGTTTGTCGGGCCTCGGCCTTCGTGGGCTCGGGCTTCGTGACCTCGGGCTTCGTGGCCTCGGGCTTCGTGACCTCGGTTTTCATCAGGTTCGTCGGTCGCGCAGCAAAGGCCGACGTTGCCGCGGTCAACGCGCGAAAGAACGGGCATCGCGAAAGATCCGATGTCGCCGCATTGATTGGTGTGTGCGCCGCGGACATGGTCGTGACATGTGCCGCAAGTTTTTCATCGAGTGGCAAGTCAGGCCTGTCGACGCGCGGATCCTCGCCGCCTGCGTCACATGCGTTGGATTGGCCATCCGATCGGGCGTTGGACATCTCGTTCATCGCAACGTCGCCGCTGGCAGATCCGTGCACCACGGCGCACAGACATCGTTCCCAAGCTGGGTGAAGTCGCGGAACGTCCACACGACTTTCTTGTCTCGCGTCACTTCAATCAACTGAGGTTGATCGGGTCCGGCGTGCGTATTCCCAATGATGACGTTGCCGTTTGGCAAGACTTGCAAACTCGTAACCCAGGCGAGTCGAATCGGATTGCCATCGAGATCTTTGAGTTCGTCGCGATCAACCGACCACACGATCTCCTTTGCAGGGTTCACCTCGAGCACGCGATTGTTGTTCCCGCCAGCGATGAGCGTGTTGCCGCTCGGCAAGCGAATCGCGTGGAAGACGGCAGTTCCGTGACCTTGCTGCCCTGGTGAAGGCTCGCGATCCTTCCAAAGCGGAATCGCATACTCCCACACGATCGTGCCACGAGTGTCGTACTCGCGCACGAGTCCGAGCGGCTCATGGCAAACGAGATAGGTCCCCGCGGACGTCTTTCGAACACGGCGCGTGTCGTGGTGTGAATCCGGTCGATCCGTTTGGATCGGAACACTCTTGACGATCTCGCCCTTCGGATTGATTTCAAGAATGCGAAGGTTGCCCGTTTCAGCAACAAGCGTGTTGCCATCGGGAAGCCGCTCAAAAGCATGGATTTCAACGGCGCCGGTGTAGGGCGCAACAGGTTTCGCTATCCACTCCCAAGCAATCGGTGCAGTTGGATCGGTTGCACTGACTTCGATGACGCGATTTGCAGCGGCGTGTACAAGAAGGTTCCCGTTCGACAAAACCGCGAAGTCATGCGCGTTGTGCGGCGATGGTCGCTTCCAAAGCACCGTGCCAAAACGATCAAACGCAACAAGTTGTCCTCGATCTTGTGCGATGAGTGCGTGCGTCGTGGCGCCGTTCTTCGCTTCGATGTCACGAATGGTGTCGTCGCGAGAGAGAGTTTCGAGTGCTTCGATCAGTCGAACGTAAAGCGTCTCGTCGCTTGCGCGCAGCCAGATGCCCGATGCTTCCCGCGCGATAGGTATGACACGCAACGTTGGATTCCGAAGCTGTCGTGCGCGAAGCGCCAAGAGATCACCGATGAACGCATCGAGTTCACCCTTCTCGAGCTTCGATGTGATGCTGCCATCGGGCTCGGTACTACGCTCGACGTTTGAAAGTTGTTGCCGTGTTGCCCACGCAGCTGCGGCGGTTCCCTCCCGAACGGCCACGCGCTTCTTCGCAAGATCCGTCGCCGTGATGGTGTCGTCCTTTCGTACGAGTAGCGCGACGCCACTCGCTCCAAGGTAGGGAATGGCGAGGAGTTCGTCCGTCGTGCCACCCTTTTTGCCGCCATCCAGAGCACCCTTCGCGTCACCTGGTGTTTCGCTACCCGTCGTCATGGTGTCGGCGTCTGCGCTGATCCCGACGCCGTTGAGCACGACATCGACTTCGCCCGCGCGGAGTGCAGCGAGTTCACCGCCAATCGGCACGGACTTCTCTTCAACACGCAGCGCAGTTGCTTTCGTGATGGCTTCGAGGATCGCAGCGTCCAGCCCGCGATCAGGAGCGCGGCGCGTGGCGGGCTTCCAATACGGAGCATTCGGCATGGTGCGTCCGATCCGCAGCGTACGTCGCTGCGTACCATCGTTCGCGAGCACGGGCGATCGATCAAATCGCGGCGCCATTTCGCGCGCGTAGACACGCACCGCACCCGCGACGAGCGACGCGACCTTCGCCGCGAGCACCGCGTCGACTTTGTCCGCGTGATCCGAAACTTGGTGATAGTCCTCGTGGTCTTCGCAGCTGAAAAGAACTGCAGGAATGCCGACGCGCAAGAATGCGCCTTGATCGCTTCGATCCAACCAATCAGGATGGGTGTCGACTTTCATCTCGACCGGAACTTCTGGCGCAAGACGCACGAGAAGATCGACGAGCGGCTTGCCTTTGGGTCCGCCATCGAGACGGATCGCGCCGTCAGGTTGGCGCGAAATCATGTCCATGTTGAAAACGCCGCGAATTCGCGCCGTTGGCACCGTTTCTTCTTCGACGAACGCGCGGCTGCCAATAAGTCCTGCTTCTTCGCCGGTGAATCCGACGAAGACAACGCCAACGTCCAGTGCATCGTCCTTCAACGCTTCCGCAACAGCGATCATGCCGCAGACGCCGCTCGCGTTGTCGTCGGCTCCGTTGAAAATCTTGTCCTCGCCCTCACGTGCCGTCGACTTCGGCGGAAGGTGATCGAAGTGCGCGGTGACCAAGAGAAACTCGCCGCTCGGATTCGCGCCGCGCGGAGGAATCCACGCGACGACATTCGGCGCAGCTGCAGGCATGCGACCGATTGGAACGAGCATCGATTCGCGGCCATCCGCGCCCTTCGCGAGCGGCTTTGCCCCAGCCGCCGCAAGTTTTTCAGCAACCCATTCCGCGGCGCGTTTCCCTTCCTCGCTTCGAAACGAGCGGCCGTTGAATTCATCTGCGGCAAGCGCGGCGATGTTTGCACGAATCGGTGCAGGGTCAATCGTTGGAATGGACGAGGCTGTCGCCGGCGGCGCATCCTGTGCGACTGCTCGCGTGTGTGCGAGCGAGCCGCTCGCATGCTCCGCGACGAGCAAGACTGTCAGCGTGACGAACGTGCAAACAAGCGTGAAGACACGGTGCAACTTCATATGCACAGCGTACTCGCATCTTGGGCGTTCGCGCGAGTTGTCGATAGACGCGCGCTTACGGCGTGATTGGTTTCGCTGTCGAGTTGTGCATCTCGTCGACCAGTTCGTTCGCGCCATACACCACGCGCATCGCGTGCAACATTCCACGAGCATCGACCGACGTCGCGCGGTTGCGTGTGCCGTCGTAGATCACATCTCCCGCGAGGCTGTCCAAGTTGCCGTCGAAAATCAGTCCGACGATATCGCCGTCACGATCGACGATCGGCGATCCAGAGTTGCCACCGATGATGTCGTTGGTGGAGACAAAGTTGAAGGGAACGCTCGCGTCGAGCCGCGCGCGCGCATCGAGCCACGATTTCGGGAGCGCAAAGGCTGGGTCGCCTGCGCGAGCTTCCGCGCGCGTGAACGTGCCGCCGATCGTCGTAAACGCGGGAACTTTCGCCCCTTCATCGGTCGTCCAACCGGCGACAACGCCGTAACTCATGCGCAGTGTGAATGTCGCGTCGGGATAGACGCTTTCGCCGAACGCAGCAAAGTGCGCGGCAGCGACGTCGGCGTATCCCGATTCTTGCAGACTTTCGACTTCATTCTCCCACGCCGTTCGCACTGCGCGCGCCTCGCCGTCGCAAAGCATGGCGAATTGAATCATCGGATCGGTCGCGTTGGTGAGGTCGTTCTTTGTCATCTGTGCGAATGTGCGACGTACGTCGACTTCCGCGAGCCTCGTTCCGCGCACGATTTCGCTTGCACGCGCACGCGGGCTCTTCCCATCGAGAAGTTTTTGGACGGCGGGATGGTCGAGGCCGCGTTCTTCGGCGAGCGACGCAAGCCACGACGAGAGTCGTTCGATCTCGAGATCGGGTTGAATCGGTGCGGGTGAATAGAAGAACGATTCGAGCGAGGCGCGGTTCCCGTCGCTGTATTCCGCGAGTCGTTGGTCGCTCGGTTTCTCTGATTCGGAAACAATTCGAATCGCTGTTCGTGCGAGACCTGCGAGGTCGCCCGCACGCCAACGTTCGAACGCGAAGTAATTGGGCGCGAGTTTGTTCCAAGCGTCGAGTGACTGCACGATCTTGCGGCGTCCGCGCTCGAATCGTTCTCCGGCTTCGGTGCCCTTGAGTTTGCGTGCAATCTCCGCGTCATGCGCTAACTTTTCGCGGATGAGCGCTGGATCTTGAAGCGCATCCAACAATCCTTGTGTTGATTTGCGCCCATTCTGCACGCCGAAAAAGTCTTCTCGCGCGATGCGGCTGTTTTCTGCGCTGCGTCCCATGAAGGTCGCGAGTTTCACCTCACTTCGCCAAAGACGCTTGAGTCGCATGGGTTCTTCGACATCACGCATGTGTTGCACATGCTCTGCGGTGTACAGGCGATTGGTCGATCCGGGGTGTCCCCACGTGAAGACGAGTTCGCCTTCCTGCGCGCCGTTTGCACCATCTGGGTTGTTTCCGCTGCTCGCAACATCCCAGCGAAGGAAGTGGTCAGGCGCGAGTGGTTTTCCGTTTTCGTAGATGCGGAAGAAACAACAGTCGAGAGCGAATCGGGGAAACTCGAAGTTGTCGGTATCGCCACCGAAGAACGCGATCGCCGTTTCGGGCGCGAAAACCAAACGGACATCGCGATAAGTCTTGTAGCTGTAGAGGTGGTATCGGCCGCCTTGATAGAGCGTGACGACTTCGCACTTCAGACCAGTTGCTTTCGTCGCCGCGTCTTCGATCGCGGCAATCGCAGCGCGTCGCGCAGCGCCAGCTTTGGCAAGATCGGTTGCTTCGTTTCCTGCTTTCTCGATGCGTGCTGTGACATCTTCGATCGACCAGAGCACATCGAGTTCGAGATCTGGACACGGAAGTTCATCGGCGCGCGAGCGCGCCAGGAAGCCAGTCTCCAAAAGATCTCGCGTTGGCGTTGAAAGCTTCGCCAACATGTCGCTGCCAACATGGTGGTTTGTCATCACAAGGCCTTGCGCAGAGACGAGCGAGCCGGAACCGCCCGTTGAAAATCGCACGGCGGAGCGCTGCAAGTGATCTGCCCATCCGGCGCTCGGTTCGAAGCCGTATGCCGCCTTCATCTGCGCGAGTGGGAGCGCGTTTGGAAGCCACATGCCTTCGTCGGCTGCGGCGTTGATCGAGGAAATTGCACTGAGGGAGACGGCGAGCGAGGTTCGAAGCATGCGCATAATCCGCACCGTATCCGACCCTCGCAGCGAAAGTCCCGCCCGAATTGCTTCACGCACGCCATTGAATGGGCCGATGAAAGCGCCGCGGTAGGGTTACGCGCCGCCTCAGTGGCGCGTTTGTGGTTCGAGTCCTTGTTCTACGTGCGGCATCGTTCTATGTGCGGCATCATTGGCTACTCAGGTCGATTTGACTCGCGCGGGCTCCAGCAAGGAATCCGTGCGATCTGTCACCGTGGTCCCGATGACTCGGGCGCATTCACCAACGAGCAAGCACAGGTCGGGCTCGGTCACGCGCGCCTCTCGATCATTGATCTCTCGCCACTTGGACATCAACCGATGTACGCCGAGGGCGGCTCGGTGCAACTCGTCTTCAACGGCGAGATTTACAACTACCGCGAACTCCGCAAAGAACTTGAGGCGAAGGGCCACACGTTCCGCGGCCACTCCGACACCGAAGTGATCTTGCACCTCTATCTCGAAGAGGGCGAGCGCATGTTGCCGCGGTTGAACGGCATCTTCACGATCGCCATCTTTGATGCTCGTACGGGCGACACACTTGTTGCGCGCGATGCGCTCGGCGTCAAGCCACTGTACTACGCGGAGACGTCGAAAGGCGTCGCGTTTGCAAGCGAACTCAAGGGGCTTCTTGAACTTGTTCCCGAAACGCGTGAACTCGACCTTGTCGCGTTGCACCGATACATCAGTTGTCTTTGGTGTCCGGGCGAAGGCACGCCGCTCAAAGCAGTTCGGAAGGTCCTCCCGGGCGAACTTCTTGTCCTGCGCGAAGGTCGAATCGTTCGACGCGCGACGTGGTATCAACTGCCCGTTTTCCGCGGTGTTCACGCAGATCTCGGCGAACAAGCCGCTGTGGATGGCGCGGTCGCCGCGATCCGCGCGGCAGTCACGCGCCAGTTGGTTGCCGACGTGCCTGTCGGTGCATTTCTCTCTGGCGGGCTTGATTCAAGCGCGGTCGTTGCATTCGCGCGCGAGCAGGCTCCGGACATTGAGTGTTTCACCATTCGCCAAGTCGGCGGCACGGAGGCGGGCGTCACCGATGACTTGCCATATGCGGAGCGCGTTGCGAAGCATCTCGGAGTAAAGCTGCACACCGTCGAAATCGAGGCGAACCGCATGGCGGGCGATCTCGAAAAGATGATTTGGCAACTCGACGAGCCGCTCGCCGATCCAGCTCCGCTCAACGTTCTTTACATCTGCGAACTCGCGCGGAAGCACGGCATGAAAGTGCTGCTTTCGGGCGCTGGTGGCGACGATCTTTTCACCGGATACCGGCGCCATCATGCGGTTTTGCTGCAGAAATACTGGGATTGGATGCCTTCATCGATCCGCGGTGCGATCGAGACTTTCGGTCGTCGCGGTGATGCGCGGAAGCCGCTGTGGCGGCGACTGGCGAAGCTCACAAATGGCGCTGGATTGTCTGGTGATGCGCGGCTTGCGAACTACTTCATGTGGGCCCGCGAAGACGAAATGCTGGCGCTCTACACGCCGGAGATGCGTCGCGCGGCAGCGGCGAATCCAGCCCTCGCGCCGATTCTCGATTTCATCCGACCGTTGCCCGCATCGGTCCCTCCGATCGAGCGCATGCTCGCTATAGAGCAGCGCTTCTTCTTGGCCGATCACAACCTCACCTACACCGACAAAATGTCCATGGCTGTGGGCGTGGAAGTGCGCGTGCCGCTGCTCGATCTAGAACTCGTGGAGTTCGCAGCCCGAGTTCCCGCGCATCTCAAGCAGCGTGGAAAGGTGGGCAAGTGGGTACTCAAGAAGGCGATGGAGCCGTATCTACCGCACGACGTGATCTATCGCCCGAAATCCGGCTTTGGTGCGCCGCTTCGACGGTGGATGCGCAGCGAGTTGAGGCCGCTCGTCGGTGACCTCTTGAGCGAAGACAGCGTGCGTCGTCGCGGGCTTTTCCGCCCCGAAGCGGTCACAAAGTTGATCAACGATAATCAGAGCGGTCGAATTGACTCGAGTTACACCTTGCTCTCGCTCTTGGCCATCGAGATTTGGTGCAGGCGATTCATCGATCGCGGAGGGTGATCCCCTCAGTCATCTTGACGCAGTTGCTGTAGAGCTCGCCAAAAACCGCGAGAAACGCAAGCAAAACTGACCGTTTGGCGGTGATTCCGATCCTTGACTGCCGATAGAACCGCACCTGTAGCGAGTCCCGCTCGGTTTGCCGTGTCAAGGCTCCCGATGACTCGCAAGACCGTCCGAGCAATCCCGTGAAACAAATCCTGCAGTCCCTCAAGAACGGCAAGACCGAAGTCGCCGAAGTTCCGTGCCCCGCAGTGAAGCGTGGACACTTGCTTGTGCGTTCATCGCGCACGCTTGTTTCTGTTGGCACGGAGCGCATGCTCGTTGACTTCGGAAAAGCAGGTTGGATTGAGAAGGCACGCCAGCAGCCTGACAAGGTGCGCATGGTGCTCGACAAGATCAAGACCGATGGCCTCATGCCGACCATTGAATCGGTCATGAACAAACTCGATCAGCCGCTTCCGCTGGGCTACTGCAATGTTGGTCGCGTGCTGGAGGCGGGATCAGGGCTCATTGGCTACGCGCCAGGCGATCGCATCGTTTCGAATGGAAAGCATGCGGAAGCCGTTTGTGTGCCAATCAATCTCACTGCGCGCGTTCCAGACAACGTCACTGACGATGAAGCCGCGTTTACGGTGCTCGGTGCCATCGCGTTACAAGGCATTCGCCTCGTCCAACCGACGCTTGGTGAAACCGTCGTTGTCACTGGTCTTGGTTTGATTGGTCTCGTCACCGTGCAACTGCTTCGTTCGCATGGCTGCCGTGTGCTTGGTCTTGACTTTGACCCTGAAAAGCTCGCGCTTGCGCGCAAGTTTGGTGCTGAGACGGTCAATCTCGCTGCGGGTGAAGATCCAGTGAAAGCAGCGCAGGCCTACTCGCGTGGCCGTGGCGTCGACGGTGTCATCATCACCGCGGCGACGAAGTCGAATGAGCCGATGCATCAAGCTGCGTTGATGTGTCGTAAGCGCGGTCGCATCGTGCTTGTTGGTGTGACAGGCCTCGAGCTCTCGCGCGCAGATTTCTTCGAAAAAGAACTTACCTTCCAAGTGTCGTGTTCGTATGGCCCAGGCCGCTATGACCCGAGCTACGAAGAAAAGGGCAATGACTATCCCGTTGGTTTCGTGCGCTGGACCGAACAGCGCAACTTCGAAGCAATTCTCGACATGATGTCGGACGGCCGCTTAGATGTGAAGCCGCTGATTTCACATCGATTCGCGATCGAAGATGCAGAAAAGGCGTACGACCTTGTTGGCGGTGCTGGACCATCGCTCGGCATTTTGCTTGAGTATCCAGGAACAGCCACGAAGAGCGACGACGCGGTACGTCAGTCGACCGTCGCAATTCCTGCGAGTACGAAGAGCGCCGCTCCGAGTACTCCAGGTGCATCCGTTGCGCTGATCGGAAGCGGAAACTACGCGACAGCGGTGCTCATTCCCGCATTCAAGGCATCAGGTGCGCGTCTTCGCACAGTTGCGAGTTCGGCCGGTGTCAGCGGACTCCACGCGGGCCGGAAGTACGGATTCGAGCAGACAACAACCGACTCCGACTCAATCTTCGCGGATGATTCTGTCAATGCGCTGGTCGTTGCAACCCGCCACGACAATCACGCATCGATGGTTGTGAAAGCGTTGCGCGCGGGAAAGAACGTCTTCGTCGAGAAGCCGATCGCACTCACCGAAACCGAACTTGCGGAGATCGAAGCGGCGCACTCCGACGCCGCGGCGAAGGGGAGAGCGCCGCTCGTGATGGTTGGTTTTAATCGGCGTTTCGCGCCGCATGTTGTCAAGATGAAGTCGCTCCTTGCGGGCGCGCGCGGACCAAAGGCTTTGGTAATGACGGTGAACGCCGGAGCGATTCCTGCGGAACACTGGACGCAAGATCGAGAAGTCGGCGGCGGGCGCATCGTTGGCGAAGGCTGCCACTTCATCGATCTCTTGCGATTTCTCGCTGGTGAACGCATCACGGCGGTTCGCACGAACACCATGGAATCGCCGTCTGCCGATTCGGTTTCAATCGAGCTGCGCTTCGCAGATGGATCGATCGGGACCGTGCACTACTTCGCGAACGGCAGCAAGAGCTTCCCCAAAGAGCGCATTGAAGTGTTTGCGCAGGGCAGCGTGCTGCAACTCGACAACTACCGTCGGTTGACGGGCTTTGGTTGGCCAGGATTCACGAAGATGAATCTCTGGAGTCAGGACAAAGGCCAAAAGGCATGCGCTGCCGCATTCGTGCAGGCAGTCGCATCCGCCGGCGCGGCACCCATTCCATTTGAGGAAGTGATGGAGGTTGGACGTGCAAGCATTCTCGCAGCCGACCTCGCAAGGGCAAAGTCATGAGCACCGCGGATACCACCATTCTCGTTGACATCATCGCAGGGGCACGGCCGAACTTCATGAAGATCGCGCCGATCATTCATGCGATTCAGGCGCGCGAAAAGTCGGGCGGGCGCTTGCGCTTTCGACTCGTGCATACGGGGCAGCACTACGACGAGAAGATGTCGGGCGACTTCTTCCGACAGCTCGGGATTCCTGCGCCGGATGTCAACCTTGAAGTTGGTTCTGGATCGCACGCGGAGCAAACCGCATCGATCATGACCCGCTATGAGAAGTTGCTTACCGAGAAGAAGCCTGCGCTGTGTCTCGTCGTCGGTGATGTGACAAGCACGATGGCCTGCGCGATTGCGGCGCAGAAACTCTGGGTGAAAGTGGCGCACGTCGAAGCGGGCATTCGTTCCGGCGACTGGTCGATGCCCGAAGAAATCAATCGCATGGTGACGGATGCGATCACCAACTATTTCTACACGACCAGTGAGCATGCCAATCGCAATCTGCGTGCAGCAGGTGTTTCGGACGATCGGATTTTCTTCGTTGGAAATACCATGATCGACACGCTTCGCGCGAACATGGAGCGCCTGACCAAACCGTCGTTCTTCGATGAACTCGGTTTAAAGCTTGGTGAATACTTCGTGATGACCATGCATCGACCTGCAAACGTCGATTCAGGAAGCAAGTTCACGAAACTGCTCGACGCGATTCTGACGGGGACACGTGGTGAACCTGTGGTTTTCCCAGTGCATCCGCGCACCGCGAAGACGATGCGTGAGTTCAGCGCACTGCCTGAGAATCTCAAGTTGGTCGATCCGCAGCCGTATCTTGAGTTCAACTGGCTTGTGAAACATGCGAAGGCCGTCATCACCGACTCCGGTGGAATCACTGAGGAAACAACAGTGATGGGTGTGCCGTGCATGACACTGCGTGACAATACCGAGCGCCCT
>JAIYCA010000152.1 GCA_027488265.1 Planctomycetaceae bacterium | reverse complement strand
GTTCGGAGCCAACGGCACTGCCGACGGTGAAGGGAAGCAGACCGGCCGAAGCTTCGGCAGAGATCGCAGTGGTAACTGCTGCGACGGCGAGCGAGACGAAAGCGCGAGACATGAAGAAACCTCGGATGGGCCACAACGCGAATTTCTGGCGTCGAGGCAAACTGAAACTTGAAGAGTCCGTTGAGGCGGACAGCGCGAGGACGATCGAGCCACACGTTGAACCGTGAATGGGCGTCCGCTTCCGTCATGCAGTTGTCAAAGAGCGAGGAAAAATCCGAGGAGTTGTGTCGTGAAGGGGGCGCTCGGAGTCATGACGCGTTGGTTTGCGTCCGGTATCTTGAAATCGCGCGTGGCATTGGCCGAGCGCGACGAGGGTCTGGCCGCCTTGCGCGCACGCGGTTTCTGCAAAGAAGCGATCACCGCTGCGAGAAGGCCTCCTGCAAGGCGTCGACCGGATCTCGCGTCGGAGATCACCTCAAAAGGACCAGCCATGAACGCAGTTGCCCCCATCGTTGCCTCCATCGTTGCCTCCATCTTTGCCCCCACCGTCCATCTCGCGGTCCCCCTCGCGGTCCCCCTTGCCGTCGCCCTCGCAGTCGCAACTTCCACGTCGTCCGTGCAGGGCGTACCCCAAAACCAAGCATCGACGCCGGCGTCCGACACGGGGCAGCGAGCCGCCGATCCTGCCGCGCATCCCACCATCGTGGAAACCATCGACGCGAAAGCGAAAGCCATCTTGGACACGGCGGTCGCGAAGGCGAGATCGCTGAAGTCGCTCGCGGTGGATGTTCAGATGAAACTCGAGCGTCCGGATGGAACGGCCGCTGACGATGGGCTTGCGATGATGCCGCCCGAGTTTGGAAGTCGATATCGCACGAAGATGGAGTTCGCGGAGAAGCCGAATCTGGAGGCGATGCAACTCGGGCGCGTTCGTGTGGAGCGATTCGCAAGTGACGCGCAGGCGAATGAACTGGGTGTTGCCGCGGGAGCGATCGCGGAGGTCTTGACCAGCGACGGCACGTCGACGACGTTTGTTCAACTGGGGAAGAAGAAGTACGCCACCGGCGCAGCGTCCGGCGAACTCGCGCAGGCGGCCTTCGTGGGACTGCCGCAGTGGTTCATCGAGCAGCGGCTGGCCGCGGCCACCGCGGGTGCGGATGGTGCTCCGAAGTCCAAACTGCTTGCAGCGTCGATCCTCGGAACAACCACGATCGATGCCGCAGAGTGCGATCTCGTCAAACTGGTTCGCGAGATCGATCTTGGCTCTCTCGCCGAGCTTCCAGATGGCGTTTCGTCCACGTTGTCGATCGTGGAAACGATCGCTTTTGCCAAGTCGGACGGATTGCCGCGCAAGGTGACGTCCGTCCCACAGATGCCCGGTCTGCCCGACGGAGAGATGCTCGTCACGCCGACGACGTACTACACCGCCATCACGTTGAATCCAACGTTTCCTGAGTCGACGTTCATGATGGGGGCTCCTGAGGGATTCACCAAGGTTGAAGCGGCGGAGTTACTTGAGGCGGGCAGTGAGTCGTTGCGGATCGGACGGCTCGAAGGTGTCGATGATGCTGCGGACGCCGCGAACGCCGATGGCGCGCGAGAACCCGATCCCGCGTCGCGCGACGCGGCGGGTGCAGGGGCGCCGTCGGTGGCAAAGGTTGGCGACCTCGCACCTGATTTCGCGCTGAAGGACTTCGACGGCAATGAAGTCACCATGGAGTCGCTGCGCGGGAAGGTTGTGTTGCTTGATTTCTGGGCCACGTGGTGCGGCCCCTGCAAGGCCGCCATGCCAACCATGCAGAAACTCGCGGACGAGTACAAAGATCGTGGCGCGGTCGTGCTTGGCGTCAACACCATGGAGAACGATCCCGCGACCGCGAAGAAGTACATGGAGTCGAAGAACTTCACGTACGGATGCGTGGTGCGAGGCGACGGACTGGCGCAGATGTACGACGTTCGTGCGATTCCCACGCTCGTTCTGATCGGAAAGGACGGGAAGATCAGAAGTATCGAGGTTGGCTTGGCAGATCCTTCTGGTGAAAGCCTTCGCAAGGCGATCGACGATGCGTTGTCGGGCGGTTGAATCTCGATCGCTCTTGCAGATTGCAGGCCCGTCGGAAGAGACGGTTTCGACGTTCAGTTCCGAAGTGATGGAACTCGGGCGGGACGGGTTCGGTATTCTCCCGACCATGGCTGATCGAACTCAACCTTCCGGTTCATTCGCGGTGCGCACTCTGATGACGCAGTCGATGCGCGGGGTAACGCCGACTTTCCTGCGACTCTCTCTGGGGATGATGCTGGTTGTGCCGGTCGCGGCATTCGCTCCGCCGAAGCAGCCGACACCTCCCGCGCAGCTGCCGGCCTTGACCGAGGAGAAGACCCCGCCGGCGGCGCCCGCCACGCCCGCGGCGCCCGCCACGCCGGCGGCTCCTGCGAACCCCGCAGTTCCTGTCAGCCCTGCGGCGCCCGTGACCCCGCCGGTTGCCAAGCCTGCGTTGCCAGAGGGGCCTGCGATCGATACCGCGGTTCCAAGCCACAAGGCAAAGCGCGTGACCGACGTGATTGAGCCAGATGCTCAGAAACTCCTCGACCGCGCGGATGCCGCAGCGCTCTCGGTCGTGTCGCTCGATCTCGAGACCGAATACGTTTCGAAGCCGATGGAGGGTGCAACCCGGACGTTTGCAGGCAATCGAGAGCCCTGCCGTGTGGTCATGGAGTACACCACCCGAGATGCGATCTCGATGCCACGGCTGCGCTTTGAGCCGGTCATCAGTGGTAAGCGGATCGCAGATTTCGTCTACGACGGTCGCAGTGGCATTTCTCTCGATCTCGAGGCGAAAGTCGGTTACACGAATCCCGAGGGGTTCCCAGTGCAAGCTCGTCCGTTCGTGGCGTCGATGCCGCGTTGGATCATGGACCGCCGCACCCGCGCGTTCGTGAAGAGCAACCCCCGTGCCGGTGGTGGCTCAGTCGGGACGGAAGTTCTTGCGGCCCGCGTGGTGGGGACCGAGACGGTTGACGGCGAGATGTGCGATGTGGTCACCACGGCGGTCGCATTCCCGCAGTTTTCCGACGCTCCAGGCGAGGACGGAAAGCAGCAGGAACCTGAGTACATCCGCATCTTCGAAACGTACGCGTTCGCGCGCAAAGACGGATTGCCTCGGCGCATTCACATCGTTTCCGAGGTTCCAGGGCAGGGGCCGTTCGGCAACGAGGAGCGGTCGGTTTTCTACCGGCGCGTCAAATTGAACGAGCCTCTCGAGGCAGGCGTTTTCAGCACCAAGTTGCCTGAGGGCTTTACGCTCGGAGTTGCGGGTTCGTCGGGTGCGCCTGCTCCCACGCCGCCGCAGGCTCCTGCTGGCGCGCCTGCCACTCCGGCAACGAAGCCATAAGTGAAGCCCTCGAGAAAGCGCTCCACTCTGGCGATCCGCGGAACTCGCGCGCGATTCGTTTGATTCTGCACTCGAGGGGCCCGCGTCGGCACGTGGATTGTGTGCGCGTGTCGCCACGCGCGAGGCTGAGACAACGCTGCTCACCGTTACACTCTTCAGCATGCGTTCACCCATGAGGAATCGTGAGCGCGTCGCGTGCATGCGGCGCTATGTGTCTCGAAGTTTCACCGCATTCGTCGCGATTGGTTCGCTGATTGGCGCGATCGTCCCGACTGCGTCGGCGGCATCACTGACAGTGCATGCAGCACTCGTGCGCGATCCAGTTGCGCCCATGGTGCTCGCGGATGCGCCACTCAAACTGACGCTCGCGGAACTCACGAAAGAGTCTGCCGCTGCGGCGCGATCGGCGACGCTTCCTGCGTACGGCGACGCGCTTGTGGAGGCGGTGAAGGACGAACTCGACGGCAAAGCTCCAAAGGTCGTCTCGAAGTTTGCGGGGACCGATGCGGGAGCCTTCGCGATCGCGCAGTGGCGACTGCTTTCGCGTGTGAAACCCGAGGAATGGGCGACGCTCACCTCGCAACATGCGAACACCGTGGCGTGGTTGCTTTCGAACCCCAACGCGCTTGAACTCTTCTTGACGTCGGGTGATGTCGAAGGCGATCGTTGGGGCGATGCGGTGCGCATCTTCGCCGAGATCGCAGCGGCGGACCCCGAAGTCCTTGCGAAATGCGACGATCCGAAGAATCTGCCGTTGCCGCTGCGCCTCGCGATCGCAACTGCGCTTGTCCATGCAACGCCCGTGACGTGGATGGCTGATGGCAGCGTGATTGATCCGGTGAAGCGCTACCAGTCGTATCGCGCGTGGGACAAAGAAGGCGTGCTCTTTGCGAGTTTCCGCGATCTTTCTGCATGGGAAATGCGCTACGTCGTCGGCAGTTGGTCGAGCGACGAGGATCTCGTCTGGGCGCGCGCGAACATCAAGCCCGAACTCAAAGTGCGCGAGAAGGTCGGCGACGGCGCGCACATGCTCGCGTACAACCTGTTCAACAAGAACGGCGTGAGCGTGCAAGAGGGCGGCAAGTTCTACGACAACAAGCCGATGACCCTCGCGATCATGCTTGAGTATGGCGGCGTTTGCGGAGCGATTTCACGCTTTGGGACGTCGATGTCGCAGGCGTTTGGTGTGCCTGCGATGCCAGTCGGGCAGCCCGGTCACTGCGCATTCATCTGGCAGATTCGGCCGCATGAATGGGCGATCAACAACGACATTTCGGGTTGGGCCGAGAGCGGCTGTCACGGCGGCATTCACATGACCTGGGGGCATCCTGCGTGGTTGATGCCCTTGATGCAGTCGGCACAAGATGATCGAGTGGCGTTCGCGCGTTCCGAAACGCTGCGATTCGCAGGCGATTTTCTAGCCGGAACAAAGGCTGATGCCGCCGATCGCGCGGCGGTGTACGCAGAAGCGTGCGATGAGCGCACGGCCAACTATGGCGCGTGGCGCGCGCGCTTCGACGCGATGCGCATGGCAGGCCGCGAGGTGAAAGCGGCGCAATGGCGTGATGCGATGAAGCGTGCGACGGTGGCGTTCGCGCGGCAACCGATGGCGTATGCGGCACTGGTGGCGATCGCCGAGCCTGTGGTCTTGCCCGCGAAACCGACCGACAAGGCGCGCGCGGAATACGCGCGCGGAGTGGCGGCAAACATCGCCGCCATGGCGAAGGCGGGCGCCGACGCGACGCTTGCAGATTTCGCCGTGCGCGAGGTGGTTGTTCGCCAAGCAGAAGCAATCGGCGATGACTCGAAGCGCTCTGCGCGCGCGATCGTCCTTGGCGAAGATCCGCCGAGTGATGAGAAATTGAACGCCCCGCGTGCGACCGATGTGGTCGATCTTGCGCTCGGTGCCGCGAATGAACTCGATGTCGCACCTGATGGTTCGGCGCATGCGGCGTGGCAGCGGCAAATCGGACGCGTCGTCTCAGGATTCGTGCGTCAGCCCGCCGCGCGCGAGCACGGATTGAAGCGTGTTGAGCTCATGGTGGCGGCCTTGATGAAGGCGAAGCGCGAGGGCGATGCGCGCTGGATTGCCGACCGCGTGGTGGAAGCGGCGAAGGCCACGAAAGACGCTGATTTGGAGCGTCAGGCGACGGCGTTCCGTGCGACGTTGGGCTGAGTGAAGTGCCTTCGGACGTTGCGTCTCCGCGCGGCATGCCAACTGACTCAACCAATTTCCCCGCGAGATTCCTGCGGGAATGCTGGGATTGTGTTGACACCATTCAGGCCGCGGGGCATCCTCCCACTATGCGACCGCAATTCTGGCAACTCGCTCAACGTCCACGTCTCTCAAGCGTTTCCCGCGCGCGCGGATTTACGCTCGTTGAACTCCTCGTGACGATCGCGATCATTGCATTGATCGTGGCGCTCTTGCTGATCGCGATTCCGCAGATTCAACGTCAGGCGCGCAGTTCGGTGTGCCTCTCGAATCAACGTCAGTTGAACCAAGGCTTTGTGCTTTACTACAGCGATAACGCTGGGCGCTTCATGGGCGTCGACACGGGTCTCACCGCGTGGGACTGGGTGCAAGGACAGGGCAACCTCAACGGCAACGGGTACGAAACTGAGAACGCGCTCAACAAGGGGCGCATGTGGAGTTACATCAGCGAGAACCCTGCGGTCTATAAGAGCCCGTTCGATCCGTTCTCGTCGTTCCAGCGCTTGCGTACCTACTCCTTCAACGCGTTCATCTCGACGGGCGAAGGCCCGATGTGGGGCGGTCCGCCGAACTGGCAAGTCAACACGATGGGAAAGATTCCGCTGCCGTCGGAGACGTTGGTGACGGCGCTTGAGTACGACCACCGTGGCTACAACATCAACGGCTTCGGCATCAGCGTGACGGGCAACGCGAATTGGGTCGACAAGATCGCCCCGTGGCATCCTGGTCACTTCAACGTGTCGTTCGCGGATGGTTCGGTGCTTTCCTATCGCCACGCGGCGCGTCAAGACATCATCGACTACTACATGACGCTGCCGCAGAACGACATCTACTGGCCCGGCCCCGATTACGAGTGGGTTCGTCGAAAGATGGCGCCCGGAATGTTCCAGTGAACGTTCCAGTGCACGTTCGAGCGCAATTTCCAGCGCATGTTGGCAGGGCTGTTTTTGGAAGCGCGTGGGCGCTTGGAGATTTGATGCAACAGATGATGAAGCGCGCGACGATGCTCGCAGTTGTTGGTGGAGTCCTCATGAGCGCGGGTTGCGAGGAGAAGCGCAACCTCCCCGAGGGCTTCTTGGCGGCGGCTGCGAAGGAAGGCCCTTCAAGTTCAGCATCAAGTGGATCTGAAGCGAGCGGCGCTGCTGCTGCGCCGATGGGCCCGAGTAGCGGAGCGAATGGCTTTGCGAGCACCGCAAGTACGCCCGATGTGAATGCTGCCGCCGTTGCGGGTCCAACGTCAGAGACGCCCGAAGCGGATGAAGCCACTGCAACCGCGATGGTCGAAACACTCGCGGCAGAACTGAAGTTGCCCCCAATCGCGGAGGTCGCGGTTGCGCCAGGCGAAGAGGAATTCCAGAAGGCCGCGCGCAGTTCGAAGTACGACACCTTCCGCAGCATGTCGGTTCGCTACGTTCAGTTGCGTGCGGAGTTGCTTCCGTACGGCAAGAAACTCGCGGATGGTTCGGCAACACCCGAAGAGCGTCGTATTCACAACCGTATTGAAGAAGCGATGGGGGTCGAGTTCCGCCGCCTCAATCGGTACATGTGGGATAGCCGCTGGAGTGACGAAGATCGTGCCGCGATGGGTTGGATTCTCTACGGCGCGCAGCAGCCGAAGTGAGCGGATCGTTCGTCACCGCAGCCACTTCGCGCGCAGTGCGTCACGCTGTGCGGCGTTGAAAAACGTCTGCGCGCTCGGAAGAGCGAGCATCGCATCGATGTACGCGGGTTCTGCGCGCATTGCTTCTTTCAAGCGTTCGTAGACGCCAGGTGCCGCTTGTTGATCATTCGCGTTTTCGCGTTCAACAGGTGCGACGTCGCAGTCGAGCCACTCGGCGAGCGCGCTGCGCTTTTCGCGGTCATCGATATCCGCGCGGAGCACCATGCAATCGAATCGTCCGCGTTGGTAGCGTTGCCAACCGCGCGATGCATCGAAACCCTCGCGGAATACATCGATACCGGTCGTCGACGCGAATTCGTGCGTCCACCACAAACTCGACGACGCGTGGGGAAACGTCGCGCGGAAGTGGTCAAAGAGCGACGCGGTCGACATCCATGGCGCACGGCGCCAGAAGTGGCGCATCCAATACGCGCGGCCGAAGTACGTGTAGTTCGAAAGATTGAAGGCGATCGGGTCGCGCATCACGGCGACCACTTTGAGCGGTTGCTCGCTGCCGTGGAGAAGGAACTCGCGCGCGGCGCGCTGTTCGATCGCGCGATGCCGCAGCATCCCGTCGTCGGCGACGGGGGAAGAAAGCGGTCCCGTCCAGAAGTGCGCAGGCTCAAGATGGTGCACTTTGACGGTTTCGAGTCCCCAGGTGCGATCAAGCGCCGCAGCGACGGCGGTCGAGGCAGTCTTCGTGGCTGAGTAAACCAAGATTGGCGTTCCGCGCGCGAGCTGCTCGCGGATCCGCCGCCGCATACGCGACTCGCTGATCGGGAAGCGCAGGGAATCTTGGATATGACGGAACGGCGTGTTTGCAGTTTCGAGGAGGTCGCGAAGCGTGGCCGTCCACGGGGGCGACGCGCGGTCAGTCTCACTGAGGTTGGATGAGTTGGTCCGCGGGGAAAGCGTCACGGAGCCAAGTGTAAAGAACGCGAGCATTCGCGTGGCTCCAAAACGACACCGGCGTCTCCTCAGGGGCGAGGAGACGCCGGCGCGTTTGTTCCGTCGGCGAGGTACTCGTCGACGTGAGAGAGACTTAGTTGGAGTTCCAAGCAGCGAGGAGCGCGCCGAGGT
>JAIYCA010000184.1 GCA_027488265.1 Planctomycetaceae bacterium | reverse complement strand
AGAAGAACCCCGACGGTCGCGTGCTCGCGCTCGATGCGAAGTTCCAGTTCGATGACAACGCGCTCTTCCGCCAACCCGCGGTCGAGAAGTTGTTCGACCCATACGAAGAGAATCCCGCGGAAATCCGCGCGCACGAGTTTGGTCTTTCCTACGTCGCGCTCGATGGGAACATCGGCTGCCTCGTGAACGGCGCAGGCCTCGCGATGGCAACGATGGACATCGTCAAACTCCACGGTGGCGAACCCGCGAACTTCCTCGACGTTGGCGGCAGCGCCAGCGAGGAAGCCGTCACGGAAGCGTTCCGCATCATTCTCGGCGACCCAAACGTGAAGGGCATCCTCGTCAACATCTTCGGCGGCATCATGCAGTGCGACAAGATCGCGCGCGCAATCGTGTCGAGTGCGAAGACCGTCGGCTTCAAGGTGCCGCTCGTCGTGCGCCTCGAAGGCACCAACGTCGCGGCTGCGCGACAAATCCTCGCGGATGCGGCGAAAGAGATTCCGGGCATGCAAGCAGCGACCGACCTCACCGATGCGGCGAGCAAGATCGTCGCGGCGGTTGGCGCTGTTCCGGCTGCGAAAGCCGGCTGACGCATGCCCTCGAGAAGTCTTGTTCTTTTCGATATCGACGGCACGCTCCTTCGCACGGAAGGCGTGGGGATCGCGGCGATGCTGCGCGCGTTCACGACGCTGCATGGTGACCGCGGTTTCTCGTTTGAAGGAGTCGAAATCGCGGGCGCGCTCGATGGGCTCCTCTTCCGTCGCCTCATGGAGGCGCACGGACTTCTGCCGCACGATGAAGCACACGAGAAGTTCCGCGAGACCTATCGCGCGGAACTCGATCGAACGCTGACGCCCGCCAAGATCCGTCGCATGCCGGGGGCCGCCGAACTTGCGGCGGCGCTCGACACGCAAGGTGCGGCGGTCGGGCTCCTCACGGGAAACTACGAGGAGACGGCGCAGATCAAGATCCGCGCCGCGGGCTACAACCACACGCTGTTCCCGTTTGGCGCGTTTGGCGCCGACGGGCCGTCGCGTCGGCACCTCACGCCCGTCGCGATGGCACGCGCCGCAGCGCACCACGGACGCGCCTTCGAGCCAGCGCGTGTCACGATCATCGGCGATACGCCGCTCGATGTCGATTGCGCGAAAGCCCACGGCTGCCGCGCGATTGGTGTTGCCACGGGCCCCTACTCCTCGTCGCAACTCCGCGACGCGGGCGCCGACCTCGCGGTTGAGAATCTCGCCGACACCGAAGAACTCCTTCGGTGGATTCTCGCCCTGTGACATCCCGCAGACGCCCTCTCACGGCACAATGCGCGCATGTCGACGTTCTCCGCCTTCTGCAGCGACTTCTACGTCAACCAGAAGCTCGGCCTCAAACTCGATCTTCCTGAGCGACGCGAGACCGTGCTCGATCTTTTCGATCGATTGCGCCGTGCATTTCCGCGGCTGATTCACTTTCAGCGCTACGAAGGCGAAGTCGCGCTCGAGAGCGAAAGCGGCGAGCGCGAGTGGCAATGGGCTGCGCTGCGTCAGACATCTATTCGCTCCGGCCACGTGAACCCCGCGACGCTTGCAGACGCCTACAACTTCCACAAAGTACTGCTCGAGATCGCGCCGTACTTCCTCTCGATTTCGCCGCTCGATATCGACATGCTCGAGGTCGTCTTCGGCTTCGATTTCGAAACCGAGCTTGATCGCGACGCGATCGTTTTCGATGCGCTCCTCGCCAACACGCCGTTCGCACATTTGATCGACGCGGGATTCGAACGTGTACTCGATGCGCAGCCGGGTCTCGCCATTTCGCTCGGCGAAAAGGGCGATTTGCAGGCCGCCTTCGAAGTGCGCACGAAGCCACGTATGCCTGTCGCGGGCGAACGCGGGGGTGACCCGATCTCGGTATTCCTCACAGTGCGAAAGTATGGCCCAGTCAGTTCGCTTGAAGATCTCAAAGCGGCGTTCGGCGCGGTGGTCGGTCATGCAGAACATCTCGCGGAAAACCGCGTGATTCCGCACCTCGTCGTTCCCATTCATGAAACGCTGCAATCGCGCGGCGTGTAGGCGCGCTCGCGAGTTGAGTTCCATCATGAATATGCACACACGTCCAAACGTTACGATCGCGAACATCGCCCTTCTCGTCGGCGTTAGTTTGTGGCCCGCTGCGAGTTTCGCGCAAGACGCCGCGAATTCTCCGCCCGCAACGAAACCACTCGATGCATTGCAGGCGACATCGGCGCTTGATCTTGGCTTGAAAGCAGATCTCGCGTTGCTCGCGAGGCTTGATCAGCCATTCGCCGAGCCAGTTCCATTCGACGATGCGCCCGTCGGTGATGTTTTGAAGCGCATCGCGAAGGAAACTGGCGTGCGCATTCTTCCCGATCGACATGTGCTTGAGGAAGGTGGCGGATGGACGTTGAAAACCGTCACGTGCGTGGCCGCAACGCCGCGTATCGCACTCGATGCGGCTGTGCGAAGTATCAGTGAAGGGCTTGAGGGTGTGCGGCTTGATGTGGCGTCTGGTGTTGTCGTGCTCACCGACAACAGCGGATTACGTGCACTTCGCGCGACCCGTACCTACTACGCGGAAGATCTTCTACGGGCGTTTTCAGAACCTGCAGTTGGGCCGGCGGACACCATTGTCGACGACTCGTTCAGCCGTCTCCTCGAAGTTGTCTCGACCGCGGTCGAGCCGGAGACATGGGATTTGAATGGTGGCGACATTTCGCGTGCCACCATCGCCGGTTCCGGTCTGCTTGTAACAACAACTCCTGCGCTGCATCACCAGATTGCACGGGCGCTCGCGGCGCTGCGAGAGACGACACCCACCGAGCCGATTCTTTGGACCGTCACACTGCGCGAACTGCCCGCAGAGATAGATCGCGCAGCCGAGCAAGAACTCGTCGCATCGGTGCTCGCCGGTGCGAACAGTGATACCGTCAATCATGCAGCAACTCTCGGCCGCGTGCTGAGCCAACCCAAGATCCTCGCAAAGCCTACTGAGCCTGCGTCCATTTCGGTTGGGAGCGAGAGCGAACGCTGGTCCTTCGACCTTCGCCCTTCTTGCGCCGACGGACGATGTACGTATTCCCTCGATGTTGCGCTGACGATCAAGAACGAAACGGTGACGAACGAGAGTCGAATCGCACTCAGCACCAGCGTTGGAGTTCCGACCGCGGTTGCATTCAGCGCGGGCGAAGGGAAAGACGCGAAGCGATTCGTGGTACACGTTGTCGGGACGCGCCAAACCACTGCGAAATCTGAGTGAATCTCACGGCTATGACTGAGGCAACGGTCACGAACGCGACCGTGGCGTCACGCGTGAAAGCCAACACATCAGACGGCTCAAAAGCACGCACGCGCGACCCGATGGGGACGCGCGTGCGTGAATCAGTTCAATTCGGGTCGCCGGCGGAACGTGTGGTTCACTTCAGTGTCGCCACTGAAGGTTTCCACTCGCTCGCATCGCCGAAGCGATCACTTTGCTGCGGTGAATTCGAGGTGCTTCGCGACGCTCGCGATGTCCTTCGAGAGCTGAGGCGTCACTTGGATTGTGAACTTCTGGCCAGCAGCAACGCGGACGAGTCGCGTGCACGTCGCGCGGACGAGCCACTCGCGACCTGCGCGCGGACGCCACTCGTTGAGTTGGGTCATGCGCTTGTGCTGAAGCTTCTTGAGGATGCGCTGTGCGCCTCGCTCAAGACGCATGAGCCGCTCCACGGTGCGGAAGCCGCCGTCGGTTTGGGGGACGGACTTGATCGTGAAGGTAACGGTGCCGGTGGTTGGAATCGTGCTCATGCCTAGCTCGCTTTGAAGAGTCGCGAAATGTACACGAAGACGCGGCGTTCAGCAACGGCTTGGGTACGCGAGTCGCTTATCGGCCGCCAACGGGACCGCGCCCTCGGCTGGAAGCCTCACCCCCCGCGGTACAGAAGGTAGAGCCCCTGCGTCCCCTTGCGGCCAAATCCAGCGGCGACAAGTGCTTCATACCGCGCGACGCAAAGCTCAATCATGGGGAGTTCAAGGCCGATCTCGCCCGCTTCGTCCCGCGCGATACGAAGGTCCTTCAGCATGTGATCGACGATGAAGCCGGGCTCGAAATCGCCGCCGATCACGCGTGGCGCGAGGACTGAAATCGACCACGACGCGGCCGCCCCCCCGCCAACCGACTGAAGGACGCGCTGTGGATCGAGTCCGGTTGCGGCGGCAAAATGGAGCGCCTCACACATCCCGAGCGTGTTGGCCGCGACGAGCACCTGATTCACGATCTTGACGCGCTGGCCGCTGCCCGCCGGACCGTGGTGGACGACGGTCTTCCCAAGCCTCGCGAAGTACGGCTCCGCTTTCACAAACGCCTCCGTCTCGCCGCCCACCATGATGGAAAGCGTGGCGTTCCGCGCCCCGATATCGCCGCCAGAGACGGGCGCATCAAGCGCCGAGGCTCCCAATTCCGCAGCGCGCGCAGCGAGGCGGCGCGCGGCGGATGGTTTCGAAGTTCCAAAATCGACAAGAACCGCCGACTTTCCCAGCCCTTCAAAAACGCCGCGCGGGCCAAAGGTCACGTCGTCGAGTTCGTGCGGCATGCCGACATTGAGGCCGACAAAGTCTGCGTCGCGCGCGGCCTCCGCTGGAGTTTCAGCCCAAATCGCGCCTTCGGCCAGCAAGGGTTCTGCTTTCGCACGTGTGCGCGAGTGAACAACCACGCGGCATCCCGCGCGCAACAGATGTCCGGCCATCGATCGCCCCATGATGCCCGTGCCGATCCAGCCAACGCGACGCCCCTGCAGCGAGCCGCCTTCTTGAGAGCCATGCTCGGCAACGGTCGTCGATCGAGGGTCACTTCCCGTTTCCCGTGAACCCGCTGCGCCGCTCGTCGAAGTACTCTGCGTTGTCATCACCGTGTGCTCCATTTGGGCCCGACGCGACGGAGACGCCGCGTGCGTGCATCCGTGCGCATCCCGCGCGAGTCTCGCGGTATACCACCTCCTCCTCCGGTCTGCGCGAGCGCGCCGAGCAACGGAGACCGATGAGACCGGATGAGACCGATTGATCGAGATCGTTGAGCGAGTACGAAACTTATGACCACTCCATCGAAGGACATCAGCGCGATCGAACGTGAAGTCGCCGAAAAGAGCCAACCGTTTCGGCAGTTGCAAGAGGAGATCCACCGCGTCATCGTTGGCCAGGAAGAACTCGTGCACGGCCTGTTGCTCGGCCTTCTCGCGAACGGGCACATTCTGATCGAAGGCGTTCCTGGACTTGCAAAGACGACCGCCGTCGCCGCGCTCGCGCAAGGCATGGAGACGCAGTTCCAACGCGTACAGTTCACGCCGGATCTCCTCCCCGCCGACCTCGTGGGCACGCTCGTCTACCGCCCCGCGACGGGCGACTTCATGGTCAAGAAGGGCCCGATCTTTACGAACATCGTGCTCGCCGACGAAATCAATCGTGCGCCAGCGAAGGTGCAATCGGCGCTGCTCGAAGCAATGCAAGAGCGACAGGTCACGATCGGCAGTGAAACCTTCGCGCTCCCTGAACCGTTCCTCGTGCTCGCGACACAGAATCCGGTCGAACAAGAAGGCACCTATCCGCTGCCAGAAGCGCAAGTCGACCGCTTCATGCTCAAGATTCTCGTGCGCTATCCAACCGCGCGTGAAGAGCGACAGATTCTCGATCGCATGCAGAAGCAGGCTTCGCCGCCGCGCGTGCACGCTGTCATGAAGCCCTCGGATATCGCGGCTGCGCGATTGACCGTCGATGAAATCGCGATGGATGACCGCATCAAGGATTACATCGTGAATCTCGTCGTTGCCTCGCGCGACCCGAAGAGCTCGAAGGTGCCACTCGACGGACTTATCGCCTACGGCGCATCACCGCGCGCGACGCTCGCACTCTCGCGCGCCGCACGCGCGCACGCATTCCTCGATGGCCGTGGCTACGTCGTTCCACAAGATGTGAAAGACATCGCGCCGATGGTGCTCCGCCATCGTCTTATCCCAAGCTTCGAGGCGGAGGCTGAAGACCGCACTGGTGACGATCTCGTGAAGACGCTGCTCGCGAGCGTCGCTGTGCCGTAACGCAGTCATCTTTCTCGAACAGCACGAGTCGTCGCGATGCTTTCCCCTGAAATCCGCCGCAAAATTCGCTCCATCGAAATACGCACGAGTCGTCTCGTGAGCGATGTCCTTGCGGGCCAATACCGCTCGGCCTTCAAAGGTCGCGGCATGGAATTCGAGGAAGTTCGACCGTATCTCGTCGGCGACGATGTCCGCGCGATTGATTGGAACGTGAGTGCGCGCGTCGGCGTTCCGCACATCAAACTCTTCCGCGAAGAACGCGAACTCACGGTGCTCCTTGCCGTGGATCTCTCCGGTTCACTTTCGTTCGGCACGCGACGCGAACTCAAGCGTGAACTCGTCGCCGAAGTCGCCGCCACACTCGCGTTCTCTGCCATTCGCTCGAACGATCGCGTCGGCATGCTGCTCTTCACCGATCGGACAGAAGCGTTCGTTCCGCCGAAGAAAGGTCCGCGCCATGTCTTGCGCATCGTGCGCGATCTTCTTGCGTTTGAGCCGCAAGGGCGTGGCACGAACATCGCCCGCGCACTCGATGAAGTTGCGCGCAGTTTGTCGAAGCGCTCGGTTGTCTGCGTCGTGAGTGATTTTCTTGAGGCGCCCGCGCCTGTGCAACACACGTCAAACGCGTCTCCGACGACCGCACCCGCGCGCGAAAGTTGGGAGCACGCACTCGCGCGTTTGCGCCGACGACACGACGTGATTCCGATTGTGGTTGGTGACGTTCGTGAGCGCGAGTTGCCAAACGTCGGGATCATCGAGCTGGAAGATCTCGAAACGCGCGCGCGTCGTTTCTTCGATACCTCGTCACGTTGGGTACGCGAAGGCTGGAGTGAAGTCGCTGCCGAACGTGCCGAAGCACGCGATCGACACTTCCGCCGCGCGCGGATTGAGCCACTTGTCTTGGAGACAGGCGAAGATCCCATTCCCCCGCTTCGCGCTTATTTCACGCGACGCGAAGCGATGCGCTCGGGGAGGCGTGGCGCATGATTTGGTGCACGCGAACACTCGCCACATCGCGCGCCACATCGCGCAGGAACACGCAGTCAACCGCGTGCGTCGTCTCAATGACGGCGCTCTCGGTCAGCGCGTTGGCCTTCGCCTACGCTCCACGGGCGCGTGCCGAAGAAGCTCCCGCGTTCCGCGAAACACTTCTCGATGGCTGCGCTGCAACGGTGCGTGCGCCAGACTTTCCCGAAGTCGGCGAGCCGATTCCCTGCGAGATTCGCTTCACCGCACGCGACGAACCCGCCGCGCAGTACGACCCGAAATCACTCTTCGTGCCAACGCGCCCAGAAACGCTTGGCGTGTTTGACATTTTGTCGCTCAGCGTGCCGCGCATCGAGGTCGGCGCGGATGGCATCACCTACACGATCATCGACGTGGTGCTCTCAACGCTCGATGCAGGCACACAGACGCCCGAACCACTCACCGTTGCGTACATCGCCGGCGGCACGCTGCGCGAAGGCCGCGTCGAATTCCCATCGTTTCCCGTCAAGAGCCTCATCGGAGAAGAACTCGATCCAACGAAGTATCGCGACATTCTTGGCGAAATCCCGATCGCGCAGCGCGTCGCGTGGTGGGGTTACGCGGGTGCGGCCGCCATCCTTGGCATTGGGGCGTGGCTGATTTGGCGACTCTTCCACCATGATCGGCGCGATGCGCTCGCCGCCGACGCATGGGCACGCGCTGAGTTGGATCGCTTGGCGCGCGCGAACCATCCTGAGCGCGGCGATTTCGGGCCTTTCTACGACGCGCTGACGGCGATCGTGCGCGGCTATGTGCGACGCCGCTTCGAGATCCCCGCCGATCGACAGACGACGCGCGAATTCCTCGCTGCAGCATCGGCGCACCCAGAGTTTCCAGCGAGCGAGACCGAACAGCTGCGCACGCTCTTGCAGTTGGCCGATCTTGTGAAGTTCGCGCAGGCACGACCTGAAGCAACCTCTTGCGCCGCGCACTTCACCAAGGCGCGCGCCTTTGTGGAACGCACGCGGCCGATCTCGTCCGGCCAAGCAACGAACACCCCCACTCCTCGCGAAAAGGAAACGTCTACATGAGTTTCCATCCAACGAGCGTGTGGTTCCTCTTGCTCCTTCCGCTCGCGGTTTTGGCGTTCATTCGCCATTGGCGCCGTCGCAATCGCGCGACCATTTCCTTCAGCGCGATCGACGCGGCTGACCACGCGCCCGGCGGACGCTGGACGCGTTTCTTGCTTGCGCTGCCGATCATTCGTGCGCTCGCGATCGTCTTCCTTGTTATTGCCATCGCGCGTCCGGTCGAATCCAACGAATCATCAAAGACCCTCGTAGAGGGCGTGGCGATTGAATTGGTGGTCGATCGCTCGGACTCGATGCGCGCGATGGATTTCACCATTGGGAACGAGCGCGCGAACCGACTCGATGCGCTCAAAGACATGGCGCGCAAATTCATCGTTGGTGGCGACGGTTTCGACGGGCGCGGCACCGATCTCGTGGGAGTCGTGGTGTTTGCGCGCAACGCAGACAGCATCGTTCCGCTGACGCTCGATCACGATGTCGTTGTCGATGCGATTGAACAGATTCGCTTTCCCGAAGATGGCACCGAAATGGGAACAGCGATCGGCGATGCGATCGCGCTCGGGATCGACAAATTGAAAGACGCTTCGGAGCGCGCGAATCGTGATGGCAAGACGCGCATCAAGTCGCGCGTGCTCGTGCTCCTCACCGACGGCGAGCAAAACGCAGGCGAGCTTTCGCCGCAAGATGCAGCCGCGCTTGCAAAGTCGACGGACGTTCGCCTCTACACAATCGGCCTTGGAACCCAGGGTTTTGCACCGGTTCCCGTGCGCACGCCGTTTGGAACACAGATTCAAAATGTTCCAGTTTCGATCGACGAGAAGACGCTCACCGAGATCGCGGAAGCAACAGGCGGACGCTACTTCCGCGCGACTGACACGCAGAGCTTGAAAGCAATCTACGAAACGATCGATCGACTCGAGAAGAGTTCCATCGAAGAGACGAAACTCGTGCGCTATCGCGATCTCGCGGTCGATTCATGGGCGACGTCCATTCCCTTCGTCGGCTCGTTCAACGCGCCGCCGGTGCTCGCACTGGTGATCATTCTTCTCGCGATCGAGGCCCTCCTCGCTGCCACTCGATTGAGGACCCTCGCATGATGGCCCTCGATTTCTTCGGGATTGCTGCATCGATCGCGCGAGGCTTACCACTCGCGCAAGCGGCGATGCCAGATGCGAGCCCCGCGTTTGATGGCTCTCGTTTTGACGGTCCCGAGCTCACTGACGCGATGTCGCGCGGATTCGAGTTTGCACAGCCGAGTGGCGCTTGGTGGCTGCTCGCGGCTGTTCCAGCGATGCTCCTCGTCTTGTGGCTCGCGCGATGGCGAGCCGCTGCGCGCCGAACCTTCGCAGACTCGTCGCTCTTCGCGACGATCGCGCCGCGCGTTGTTGGGAATCGCAGTACTGCGCGCGCGACGCTCTTCATCACGGCACTTGCGCTGCTCTCGATCGCGCTTCTCGATCCACGTGCAGGTGGGCGCACCGAGAAAGTTGAGCAAACAGGTATCGATGTGATGGTGGCTATCGACGTGTCGCGCAGCATGCTTGCTCAAGATGCGCGACCCGATCGACTTTCACGCGCGCGGCAGTTTGCGACTGACATCGTCGATGCACTCGGCGGCGATCGCGTCGGACTCGTGGAGTTCGCGGGCGTTCCCGCGTTGCGTTGCCCACTCACGTTCAATCACCGCGCGTTCCTGACGCAACTCGACACACTCTCGCCGCAGGCGACGGTTCGTGGTGGCTCGCTCCTCGGCGACGCGATTCGCTTGGCGGCTGCGAGCCTTGATGGCGAAGGCGTCGGCAAAGTCATTGTCGTTCTTTCGGATGGCGAAGATATGGAGAGCGAGCCGATCGAGGCAGCCGCAACTGCGGCGAAAGAAAAGGGCATTCGCATCGTGACCGTTGGCATTGGCGATGCCCGCGAAGGCGCGCGCATTCCGGTTACGGAGGGCACGGGTAATCGACGCTATCTCGTTCACGACGGCCAAGAGGTTTGGACGAAGATGGATCCGACGCTTCTTGCCGAGGTCGCGAAAGCCGGTGATGGCTTCTTCATCGACGCTGGCACAGGCCAAGCAGATATGTCGCAGGCTGCGGCACTTCTTCGTCAAGGTCTCACCACAAAGTCGCGCGCGCAAGCAACGGTTTCGACAAAGGAGCCGCTCTTCCAATACCTCGCCCTCGCCGCGCTCGTGCTGCTGCTTCTTGAAAGTCTGCTGCCATCACGCACGCAGACGGCGCCGCGCGCTCCAGTTTCAACCGGAGGTTCGACATGAACGGACCGATGTTCATCTTCGCGGCCACACTCGCCGTGCAATCGACCACGCAGTCGGCGCCATCCGCTGCATCAGCGACTTCCACACCACCTCCATCAAGCGCGGCGTCCGCGAATGCTCCGCGTGCGATCGCCGAGAGTTCGAGCTCTGCGAAGCAAACTCCAGAGACGAAAGAGACGCCTGAAGCAATCTATAACGCAGGTGTGGCACGATTCCGCGAGGGTGATTTCGAGGGTGCGAGCGAGTTGTTCGCGCGCGCTGCGACCGCAAGCCGCGCTGAGACTGCGGCGCGCAGCATGTACAACCGCGGCACGAGCCGCTACGCCGATGTCGTGAAAGCACTGCAAGCGGGTGCCAGCGAATCGCAGGGAAACTCAACGGTTCCGATGCCGAACCCGGGTGGTCCAGTCGACGCGAACGGATCATCGCCCGCTGCCTCGAAGGTACCAATGGAGGAGTTGATCGGGTCGTTGGAAGCCACGCTCCGAGATTTCAAAGACGCGATGCGCGCGGACCCGAGCAACATCGATGCCCGCGTGAATGCTGAACTCGCGCATCGGCTGCTCAAGCAACTGAAACAGCAAGAGCAACAAGAGCAGCAACAGAATCAGCAGCAAGACCAGCAGCAGAATCAACAACAAGATCAACAAGATCAACAAGACCAGCAACAGCAGCAACAGAATCAACAGCAGGATCAGCAAGACCAGCAACAGCAGAATCAGCAACAACAGCAACAGGATCAGAAGCAGGATCAACAGCAGCAGCAAGATCAGCAACCACAGAACCAACAACAGCCCAACCCGCAAAGCTCGGCCGAAGCAGAGCGCAAGCCGATGACAAAGCAAGAAGTGGAACGACTGCTGCAGAAGATTCGCGACCGCGAACGACAACGTCTTTTCGATCGGCTCGCTCGCGAACGAGCGCGAACGCAACCGGCTCCCAAGGATTGGTGAGCACCCCGCCTCCCGCTGCAACCGCGATCACTTCCCCGCGACCAATTCCCCTCGATCACTGCCCGCGATCATTTCGACAGACGGAATCGTTCGATGTATCCCCGACTCTTCAGCCCATTTCTCGCAGTTCTTGCACTCCTCGCGGGGCTCACACTCGCCACGCGCGTCGAAGCGCAAGCGGTTTCCGTGCAGGTTTCATCGCAGGACGCGTACGTCGACGAGCCTGTTCGCGTCGCGGTCAGCATTGAGAATGTGCCCGACTTCGAGGGACCGTTCATCGGCGATGTCGATGGGCTCGACATTCGTCGGCTTCCGGGCGAGCAAACGATGTCCTCGACACAGATCATCAACGGCCGAACGACCCGCAAATCAACGGTGAACATCGGCTACGAGATCATTCCGAAACGTGCCGGAAGTTACGTCGTGCCGGCGTTCACCGTGCGTGCAGGCGGCGAGGAGTACACGACGAAGCCGTTTCGACTCGAGGTCAAGATTTCGGAGGTTGGAGATCTCATGCGCGCGACCGTGCGCTGCAAGCCCTCACCGATGTACGTGGGGCAAGCAGGCGTGATGGTGCTCGAACTTGCGATCAAGCGCTATCGCGATGATCGACTTGGAATCACCCTTGACGAGGGCTCGATGTGGAGCCTTATCTCCGACGATTTGAGCGACTGGGGCATCTTTGGAAGCGCTCTGCAGAAACTCGCATCGGAGAATCGACGACCGCGCGGCGAAGTGCAAGTGATCGATGGAAGCGAGTACATCGTGTATTCGATTGAGAAGCCATTTGACCCGATCGCGTCTGGAACTCCGTCGATCGGCGACGTACGCGTGCGCATGAACTACCCGCTGCGCCTCGCGCGCGGCAACGACATCTTCTTCGAGAATCGCCTCACACTCGCAGAATCGCGCCCTGTCAGCATCGTGCCGACGGTCGAGAGTCTCGACGTACGAACGCCACCCGATGGCGGCCGCCCCGCCACGTGGAACGGCGCGGTCGGTCGCTTCACGCTCGATGTGGCCGCGAAGCCTGTGGATGTCGCGGTCGGCGAACCGATCACGCTCACGATTCGCCTGACGGATACCTCTGGAACTGCGGGGCTTGAGGGCCTTCTCGCGCCAGACATCGCTGCCCAGCGCAATTTCGCCGGAAGTTTCCGAGTACCTCGTGATGCCGCCGCAGGTGTCGTCGAAGGTCGATCGAAGATTTTCACCCAGTCGATTCGTGCGACGACCGATGCTGTCCGAGAGATTCCATCGATCGAGTTCTCGTACTTTGATCCGGCAACGGGCGAGTACGCAACGATCCGAAGTGCCGCGATTCTGCTGCAAGTTCGGCCAAGTTCGATTGCAACGGCGAACGTTGAGTCGAGTTCGGAGGATAAGACGCGCGAATCCACTGCAGCGGGTGTTCCTACGGGCACCACCAAAGTGACAGGCGGACTCGTCGCGAACATGTCACCTGCGGACGTCACGCGCGCGCCGACCATCACTGCGCGCGGCGCGGCGCTTGCCTTCGCTCCACCGATCATTGCGCTCGGAGTCTTGGGCGGAACCCCACTCCTCCGCTCACGCTTCCGCCGCGATGGCGCGGGGCGTCGCGCGAAACTCGCACGCACCCACTGCGAGCGCGCACTCGCCGCGGCCGTCACCGCCGACGAGAAGGAGCGCGCACTTCTCGCGTTCGTCGCCGCTCGACTCGGCTCGGCCGATACTGGATTCTCGCGCGGCGATGCGACGCAAGCACTTCGCGCCCGAGGTACGAGCGAGGAGACCATTGCTGAACTCGAACGCGTGCTTCGCCTCCTCGAACGCGCGCGTTACGGTGGAACGCCCACAGATGACGCGGAGATTCGTCGTGTGATCGATACAGTCAACCGCGCGGTACCTGCGCACTCGATGTCAGGAGCAACGCGATGAAGGGATTCACCTTGTCGTCGCGACCATCGCTTCCGCGCGTTCGATCTGCATACGCACGCCGTGGCGCGATTGCTCCCACCATGATCGTCGCACTTGTGCTCGCCGCGATTGCTGCTCTGTTTGTCGCCGTTTTCTTCGCGCAAACACGTCCCGCGAAAGAGGTCGATGTGGCTCAAGCAGCGAGTGCAGAATCGTTGTACGCCGAAGGCCTCGCACTTCAATCATCGGATCCCGAAGTCGCGCGCGCGAAGTTTCTTGAGAGCGCCGCAAAGTTCGCAGCGCTCGCGGAAGAGACAGATGCGGCCGGGTTCTACTACAACGAAGGGAACGCGCTCTTCCAAGCGGGTCGCCTTGGTGGCGCGATCGCGTCCTACCACGCAGCCGATCGACGCATGCCTGGCGATCGCAGCGTTCTCGCGAATCTGGCGGAGGCGCGCGCGAAAGTTCTCCGTGTGACCGAGCTCCCACCTCCGACCGCCCTCGAGCGATGGACCGCGATGTGGAGCGACGTTGGTCAATTCACACGCAGTCTGCTCGCGACGATCCTCCTTTGGGCTGCCGTCTTCTGCGCCCTCCTCGGTCGTCGGCGCATCGCGGTGATCGCGGCTGTGATCGGCGTGTGCTGCGCGGCAACCGTGGCGCTCGATCTCGCGCGACGAGATTCCGACACCCGTGCAGTGCTCGAACGTCCAACCTCGCTGCGTAAGGGCAACGGCGACGGCTTCGAGCTCGCGATCGCCGAGCCGCTCCCTGCAGGGACGGAGTGCCGAGTGCTCGAAGTTCGTCCGGGATGGGTTGAGATCGAGTGTTCTCCCACCGTGTTCGGTTGGGTCAAGGACGACACGATCCTGCGCGTGCGCTGAATGATTGATGACCGCCTACGCCGCGTGATTGAGCTCTCTCATGAGCCATGCCAAAGGGAGCAGCCGCAGCGGCGACCGCGACAACAACGAGCGCTCGCGACTCGCTTCGCTTTCTTCGGCTCCCCTCTGAGTGAATCCTCAGGGGCCGAGGCAAGTCGCACCAACGCGACCGCGGGCTTTTCATGAAGCGGAGGTTGGTGGGATTCGCTACCTCGCGCAAGCGAGGTCCAAGCCCGGAGACGTGGCGAAGCCACGGATCCGCGACGTGGCGTAGCCACGGCGCAACCCTCTCCGCAAGTGAAAAGGCCCGCGCTCGCCGAAGGCGACCGCGGGCTTTTCACGAAGCGGAGAGGGTGGGATTCGAACCCACGAGTAGGATGAACCCACTACTAGTTTTCGAGACTAGCTCCTTCAACCGCTCGGACACCTCTCCGGATGGCACGGCCCTGACGGGCTGAGCGGGGTCGGAAGTATCGGCAAACGACAGACGTTTGTCCAGTCCTTTCGATCATGTTCATGCGACTGAGTCACGCGCAAACCCGCCAACGGCAGGTGAGTTATCGCGGCGAATCGGGACTCGGAGCGCCGTGCGGCTCGGCTGCGGGAGCCCTTCCGCCCCCTGTTGTCAGCAGGACAACTCCACCGACGATGAGAAGCACCGCAAGCGCCTTTCGAGCATCCATCGACTCACCAAGGACCAGCCAGCCAAGGAGCACGCCCACCGATGGCGCGATCGCAAAGGCGATGGGCTTCACGATCGAAACTTCGCCGAGCGAGAGCGCTGCGTAGAAAAGCACCATCGCAAGTGCGCCCGCCACGAGCCCAGAGCCCAAGACGACTTTCGTCCAATTCGCCGCATCAATCTGCCCAAGCGACGGTTCTTGTCGCAAACCCGCGATACCGCGCGTCATCGCGAGATACGCGAGAAGCAACAGCGGAATCGCAACGAGCGAGCGGATCGTGATGGCTGAAATTGGACCAAGTTTGCCCGAGTGAAGCGCGCTGCGGGTGCAGACTTCACCGATTCCCCAGCAGAGGCCGGCTCCGATCGCAAGGTATGTCGCCTTCATAGAGGCATTGTGCCACAGACAGGCGCACGTTGGGCACACGTCGGGCATACGTCGGGCATACGTCGGGCATGACACACGACGCGAACCACGATCAGCCGCAAGTACCCCACGCTTCAAGCACCAACGAGAGATCAGCAGCGGTCGTGT
>JAIYCA010000137.1 GCA_027488265.1 Planctomycetaceae bacterium | reverse complement strand
GGCGGCGTCGACGCCGACCTCGGCCTCGATCCGCGCGGTGAAGCGCATGTTCGCGTCGAGATTCGCGCGGACGAGT
This sequence comes from Planctomycetaceae bacterium, assembly GCA_027488265.1. GTDB lineage: Bacteria > Planctomycetota > Phycisphaerae > Phycisphaerales > SM1A02 > QWPT01. The sequence continues at coordinate 3,519 of JAIYCA010000137.1, read as the reverse complement.
CGCGCGATCGACGCGCAGGCCTCGATCGCGGCGGCATTTCCGATCGGTCCGGCGGTGTGGCCGTCGACCCTCTGCGCGCGCCGCTCCTGTTCGGCGAGTGCGAATCCGATCCCGCGCACCATCTGGTGCTCGGACAGGATGCGCGGCCACTCGGCGGCGAGAAGCGCCTCGACCGTGGCGCGCCGCTCGGCCGGAACGCACTGCATCACGCGCGGATGACCAAGCGCGATCGCGAGATCGACGCAGGGCGTCGTGAGGATCGGCAGCCGTTCGAGCGGGACGCACTCGCCGTCGGAGAACGCGGCGCGATGCGCGAGACGGCCGCGGAAATTCGCCTGCGCGACCGGATCGCGCGCGCGTTCGATCCCCTCCTCGACGCACGATGCGATCACGCGCTCCGCGAGCGCCGCGTGCAGCGTGTCGGCATCGGCCCAGGCCGACTCGAACGCGCGAAGTCGAGCCCGCTCGACCGCATCGTCGTCGCGCGCGTCCGCGGTTGCGTCCGACTCCGCGAGGCGCGCATTCTTGGGCGGAAGCCGCGTGCGCCACTGCGCGCCGAACTCGGCGTACGCCTTCTCGATCGCCTCGAGCGCCGTGCCGCCGGCATCGAGTACGCGCGTCGCCTCGTAGAACACCTCGACGAGGCTCACCGGCCGCGGAGCCTGATCGAGCGGCGTGTTGCTGCGGCCGAACGCGGACGGAAACGACGCATGTCCCGCGGCAGTCGAAGGACCGGAAGCGTGGGAAAGGACTGGCGCGACGGCGCGGACTGCGGACGCATCGATGGCGCAAGCCGCGCCCGCCGATCCGATCGCGCCCAGCGCAGCGATCATTGCGGCGAGGACGACGGGCTTCGCACAGGTGGATTTCGCAAAGGCCGGTCTTGCGATGATCTGTTTCGCGATGATCTGTTTCATCGGAGGGCTCCCACGACGGTGGCGCTCATGGCGGCGACTCTCACGACGGATGGTTCGCCGGGCGTATCGCGGTTCCGCTCGTTCGCATCGCCTGCATCGTAAGGTGCAGGGAATGTGGATGGAGTTCGACGATCTCGCGATTCCCCTCGATCGGCCCGAAATCGCGCGCGAAACTCCTCGCACATCATGCGCGAGAAGTTCGATTTGCGCCACGCGGACTTCCGATCAATCTTCTTCGCGGCCCATCCACGGGTTCATGTCTTCGTCGTCCGTGGCGGTTGCGGCGTCGTCTTTGACGAGCCCTGGCACAAGCGCTGCGTTCTCCGCACCGAGCAAGCGACGCAATTCGGCGAGCGCCTTCTCCGTGCGTTCCTTGCGATTGAAGCGGGCTTTCTCAATCGCTTCGGCGCGCTTCTGGTACTCCGCCCAACCTGCCTCGTCCATGGCACCCGTCATCGGCATGCCCGACGGCTTGGCCATTTCGCTGCTGAGTTTGTCGTAAACGGCTTCATACTCCGCTGACAGCGCGGCGATACGCGCGCGCTGATCTTCCGAGAGCGCAGGCAAGCGCGCGGCGGCATCGAGTTGCGGCTGTGCAGTTTCCGTGCGCTTGTAGATGTCGGGATAGGCACCGCGGAGGAGTTCACGTCGGACGGCCGAAACTGTCTCCGCATCGCCGGCATGTGCTTCAAACGCGTCGAGATATGCCTTCATGATCGACTCGCCAAACGCGCGATCGTCGCCCTGCGCTTTCAGCATCAATTCACCGTACTCACGCGATGCGCGTTGGACGGCTTCTTGATCACGCGTCGAGAAGACCTGCTCGACTTGACGCGTTTTGCGGTTCAGTTCCATGCGCTCACGGACGCGCGCGGGGAGTGCCTTCGCGATGGCGCCGAGCTCAGCCTTCGCGCCATCGAGAACAGCGCGTGCGACGGCTGGATCAACCGATGCCGCCGCAAGTGTCCGCGAGAGCGGCAATGGCATGCCTATGGAAGTCCCGCCGTATCCGACCGCCGCGCGGGAGACCGCCAAGTCCGAGCGCTCGAGTCGCAGGAGCGTGAGAAGCGCGTCGTCGCTCGCGAGACCGAGCGCACTCGCGAGATCTGCGTACAACTTCTCATCGAGTTCGAACGTCAAGGCCGCGACTTGCACGCGCAAATCTTCGTACGCGCGCGTCGCCGCCTCGTCGTAGATGATCGCCCCACTGCCATCAGTGGACACACGCTTCAGGCCAAGGTCTTCCATCCGATCAGCCATCGATTGCATTTGCGCGTCCCACTGCGTCGTCTTCCATCCTTCAACGATCGCCTCGACCACGCTTTGTGCCGTGCTGTCGAGCCCAACCACGCGCCCGATCCGCACGACGTCTGCGGCGGTCAAAGCATCGGGCGCAAAGTAGGCGTTGCCGTCCAAGAATGCGGAACGACGCTGCGCGTCTGCTTGCGCCATCGCGTCGGCATTCGCATCGCTCTCCGCAAGCTTCGGAGCACTCGCCACGCGGTAATACTCGCGCTCGGTGCCGTCTTCTTCATAGCCTGTGAACGTCGCGACGTACGTGCCAGCTTTGTCACCAAGTTTCGAGCTGATCGCCTTCAGCGCCGAGTCGCCAACATCGCGTGCACTTTTCCGCGCGGCGGCGACCGCTTCGGATTCACCCGACATCCCGAACATGCCCTCGCGACCTGGTGCATCGAGCATCACCTCGGCGAGTTTCTCGTTTGCCTGCGCTTGCTCGCGCATCCAATTCGACAGAACGCGCGCAATCTCCGACTTGGCCTCCGCCGAGATATCTGGGTCGCGCTCGATGCGACCTCCCAGCGAACGCATGCGCGTACGGGAGATGTTGTTGGAGGCAAAGCCAACGCTGTTGACGGTCGCGTCCGCGACGTCGAGGCGAAGCCCAAGCCCAACCGCTTCAGGGAGTAGTGCGGCCAACGCCGCCGCGCCCGCACGATTTGCTTCGAAGTTCGATTTCACCGACTTCCGAATGTCAGCGCCGAGCGCCGTGAGTTTTTCCATCATGGCACGCTGCTGCTGCTCCATCGCGGCCATGTCTGGGTTGTTCGGGTCTGCCGCGGCCCCAGCAGTCATCGCCTGCTGAATCTCCGTCATGATGTCGAAGAATCCGACGAGCGCCTTGCGAACATCGGCGTTGTATGCACGCGCCTGTGAGAGCGTGCGTTGCTCTTGCGAGCGGAGCGCCGCATCGAAAGACTCGCGATTCTCCGCGGAAACGCGGCCGAAGTACTCTTCACGAATGGCGCGCGCGGGAAGATCGGTGAATCCAGCACCGCCGCCGAGCATCATCGGGGCAAATCGAACGATGCCCGCCAAGAGTCGCTGGCGTTCGCGTGCTTCGCGCACACGCTGCATGCCGCCGCGACGTGACTCGGCCACAAGTTCGGTTGCAGAGGCGAGAAACTGATTGTCCGCATCAGCGAGCTTTGCTTGGATGCGCTCGAGATCGCGGAGGAACTTCTCAAACTGGTCCTTCGTCGGCTGTCCGCCACTCATGCTCGCCATGACGGTCGACGCCTCTGGCTCGATCTCTGCGCGATAGCGGTCGAGGTACGACTCGTGCAAGCGGTCGATCGCCTCC
>JAIYCA010000221.1 GCA_027488265.1 Planctomycetaceae bacterium | reverse complement strand
CAAGACGACATCTCGCAAATCTGCCGCGCGCAATGCGCCTGCGATTCCCGCGATTCCCGCGAACTTCGACCCTGATGCCGCTGCAACGGGCGATGGTTTGTTCGGCCTCACCACGAGCGTCGCCGAGGCGAACCTCGTCGTGATTCCTGTGCCGTTCGATGCAACGACGAGCTACCGCCCAGGCACCGCGGCGGGGCCAGCAGCGGTACTTGAAGCGAGCAAACAAGTCGATCTTGAAGATCTCCAGTACGGCGCGATTTGGCGCGCGGGCTTCACGATGCTGCCGATTCCGCGTGAAATCGCAGCACTCTCGAAGAAGGCGCGCGCAGCGGCCGAGCCCGTGATTGCAGCGGGCGGCGCCGAGGAGGGCAATCGCGCGCATGCGAAGGCACTCGCAGCGGTGAACGCGGCAAGCGCACGCGTGAACGCGCATGTCGCGAAAGAAGCGCGCGCGATTCTCGATCGTGGCGCGATTCCTGCGCTCCTCGGCGGTGATCACGCGAGTCCGTTCGGTTTGATCGCCGAACTCGCGGAGCGCCATCCTGGTCTCGGCGTCTTGCAGATTGATGCGCATGCGGATTTGCGCGACGCGTTCGAAGGCTTCTCCTTCTCGCACGCGAGCATCTTCCACAACGTGATGACGCGCCTTCCGAAGGTCGGCAAACTTGTGCAAGTGGGTATCCGCGATTTCGGCTCGCGCGAGCGCGCATTCGTCGAGCAATCGAAGGGCCGCGTCGAGTGTTTCTACGATCAACACCTGCGCGATCGCGCGTTTGCGGGCGGTGCGCGCGGCTCGTGGAATGCGATCTCAAAGGACATCGTGAAGCGCTTGCCGAACGAGGTCTACATCTCGTTCGATATCGACGGTCTCACGCCCGAGCATTGCCCCAACACGGGTACGCCCGTGCCCGGCGGGCTCACCTTCCCCGAGGTTTGCCACCTACTCGAAGTGCTTGCGAAAAAAGACAAGCGCGAAGTTGGTTTCGATCTTTGCGAAGTGGAGCCTGGCGCGCGCGGCGAAGATTGGAACGCGAATGTTGGTGCGCGCGTTCTCTACAAACTGCTTGGTTGCACGCTGAAAACGCAAGGTTTGATCTGAACGCTTACGGCTTCGTGGGCGATCCGCCGGAGATCGGAACCGCACGCGCGGCGATCCACTTCGTAACACGCGCACGCGATTCTGCAGTTTTCTCCGCAGGAATCTGCGCCGCGAGACGCTTCGTGAGTTGTTCACCGCGCGTGCGTGGCTCGCCGCTACCGCTCGCAGCCGCGAGGCTCGCCCAGAAGTGCGCTTCGGGGAGGTCGCGCGCGATGCCCTTCGCTTGCGCGTAGGCGAGCGCGAGATTGCACATCGCTTCGGCGCTTCCCGCGTCGGCCGCGCGGGTGTACCACTCGACGGCTTTCGCTTCGTCGGCCGCGACTCCGCGACCGTTCGCGTACATCTCGCCGAGGTTGTTCATCGCGGGCGCGTTCTTTTTCTCAGCGGCGCGCGTGTACCAGGTGAAGGCTTCGGCATCGCTCTGCGCGACGCCACGGCCGCGCGCGTACATCGAGCCAAGGTTGAACATGCCGGCCGCGTTGCCCTTCTCCGCAGAGCGCCGATACCACTCGACCGCCTCGCTGTCGTTTTGCGCAACGCCGCGGCCATTCGCGAGCATGAGGCCGAGATTCGACATCGCTTCTGCTTCACCGAGTTCAGCCGCGCGGCGATACCACGACGCCGCTGCCGCTTCATCGCGCGGCGTGCCGAGGCCGTACGAGAGGAGATACGCGTAGCGCGTCATCGCGCGAGCGTCGCCCTTCTCTGACGCAAGCCGGAACTGCTTCGAGGCGTTCGCGTGATCGCCCTCGACTTCGGCGAGCAGGCCGAGTTGGTACATCGCGCTGGTGTCGCCGCGTTCGGCGGCGCGCTCGAGGTCTTTCCGTGTTGGTTTGGCTGGCGACTCGGGTGCTGTTGCCGCAGGCGGCGTCGATTGTGCGAAGGCGGGCGCCGTGAAACTGGGAACAGCGTGTGACGCACAGAGTGCGACGATGGCAAGCGCGGGCATCGGGGTCATGTGGTCAATCTAGACCGTGCGTGGGTGCGGTGGTCAAGCCCGCATGAGGAATTGACGGTGAGGGTTCGACTGTGAGGAGTGGTGGGCTGGGGCGAAAAAGAACACCGGACGCGCTTGGCGTCCGGCGGGATTCTTTCGTCTGCTCGAAGCGGTGGCTGAAAGCTTCGTGGCTCAGTGCGTGTGCGTGCGCTCTTGCGTCGACTCGGGGGTACGCATGCCCTGATCTTGCGGGAGCGAGCGGCGCGCCGAGGAGGAGTCGTCTGACTTCTGAACCTCTTCCGAAGTCTCCTTCAGACCCTTCTTAAACTCCTTGATGCCTTGGCCGAGCGACTTGCCGACCTCGGGGAGGCGGCGGCCGAACAGGAGAAGGGCGATGATCAGAATGACCGCCCATTCCATCATGCCGAAGTTGCCGATGAACGAGAGAACGGTCGGGAAAGCAGTCGTCATGGGGATCTCCGAGTCGAGAGTATACCCATGGGGCATACGCAGCGATGCGTTTCTTCGTTTCTTCGAGAGAACGATCGAGCGATCGAACGATTGTGCGGTTGAGTGCGTCAGTGACAGGTGGTTTGGTCCGCAAACGAAGTCTGCGGAAACTGCGCCTCTTCTTCCGATATCCATGCACCATGTTGGACTGCTTCTCGTTCCGCGGCGCATCTCGCGGCGCATTCCGTCTCATTCCCGTCCGTTCCGTCTCGCCTGTCGCAGCGGCAATGGTCGTCGCCCTGTCTGCCACGATCTTCCTCGGCGGCTGTCGCACACAGCAGGAAGTCCCTGAGGACGCCGATCGGCCAACCGACGGACCTGCGCTCGTCAAACTCGGGCCGAACGACCCCAAGCCCGACGTCGGCGCGGCGTTCGGCCGCAAGAGTTTCTACCTCGAGCGGTCGGTCAACGAGAGCCTGACGTGGTTCGGCAAGCCGTCCGCGCAGTCGTGGTTCCCGTTCCGCAACCAAGGCACCAACGAAGAGGTCTGCACGTTCGAGCAGGCCGCCGCGAGCGTGGTTGCGTTCCGTGAACTCCTCAAGAACTCGACGAGCGCCGAGGAATTCACCACGAAGTTCAATGAGATGTTCGATGTGTGGCAGTCGGTTGGCTACAACCAGAAGCGCGACGTGCGTTTCACGGGCTACTTCTCGCCGACCTTCAACGCCGATCGCTCGCCAAGCGATCGTTTCAAGTACCCGCTCTACCGACGCCCAGCCGAACTCGTCACCGACCCGAAGACTGGTCAACCGCTCGGTCGCCGCATGCCTGATGGCTCGACGCAGCCGTGGCCGACCCGCGCCGAGATCGAGGCGAGCGGGATGTTCAAGGGCACCGAACTCGTGTGGCTCGAGAGCGCGCTCGATGCGTACATCGTGCAGGTCAACGGCAGCGCGAAGCTGATCATGCCCGACCAAAGCGTGATGTACGTCGGCTACGCGGGCAAGACCGATGGCGAGTACGTCGGACTTGGCATGAGCTTTATGGAGGCAGGCATTCTTAAGAAGAGCGAACTGTCGCTCGCGGCGATCCGCCGCTACGGAAAGCAGCATCCGGAAGAGGTCCAGAAGCTGATCAACCGCAACAATTCATACGTGTTCTTCCAAGAGTACGCGCCGGGTACGTGGCCGGCAGGGTCGCTCGGTGTGCGCGTGAATGAGGATGCGTCGATCGCGACCGACAAGTCGATCTTCCCGCGCGGTGGCGTGGTGATGGTCGACACGATGGCGAACACCTACAAGGGCAACATGGTCGAGTACAAGAACTTCATGCTCGATCAAGACACGGGCGGCGCGATTCGTGCGGCCGGTCGCGCGGACCTCTACATGGGCGCCGGCGCAGCGGCAGAACTGCTCGCGGGCGGGCAGTACTCGACGGGCAAAATGTACTACTTCTTCCTGAAGCCTGAGTACGTGGCGCAGTACCCGATGCCGGCGAAGAAGTAACGGTGCACGGCACGTGCCACTCAGTGCCTGGCACTGCCTGGCACGTGCCTGGCACCATACAGATCGCGACGTAAGCCAGGCTTCGTCGGCGTGTTACAAGATGCATAAAACGTGAACGGCACGTGCCGTCCAGTGCATGGCACAGGACGGCACGTGCCGTGCACCGTTTGCGACGCGGGGTCACTCGCGCTCCGCCCGCGCCTTCCATCCGAGCCCGCGCTCAAGGCGCGACTCATCCGCAGGCCGCCAATCGCGCTCGCGGCCGAGTTCGGTCCACGGCGCGCTGTCGAAGCGCCCATCGCGATCGACCGAGAGTTTCGCAAACGTCGTCGGAAACGCGCGATTCCGTGTGTACGCGTCGCGCCGGGCCCGCGCTGATGCGCTCTCGTCGACAAACCGCGACTCATCGAGTTGGCACCACGCTTCGCCCGCAGCGCTTCCGACGACGAGCGCCGGAACCAAGATCCACGCGAGCCGCTTCACCGGTCGCGCCGACAAGGCCCATGCGGGCAGCGGCGCGGTCGGCTCGCCGCACTCGGTGCACGTCTCCCGCGATTCGTGCGGATAGCCGCAGTACGGGCAGCGGCCTTCTCGCGCGCGGCGATCGGCGGGAAGGTGCAGCCAGAAGATCTCGGCGAAGTCGGCAAATGGCACGAGCCACCACAAGAAGATCGACGCGGCGGCAGTCGACGCAACGCATGCGGTGATCGTGCCGAACCCGCCGCCGAAGCCACCGAAGAGCGCGCGCGAAAGGCAGTAGGCGACGAAGAGGAACGCGACGGAGATCGCAAAGAGCACCGCGAACGCGAACACATTCGCGCCGGACGGGGCGCGCAGTCGGTCGAGCGCACCCCACGAAGTGGTCTGCGTCTCGGGCGGGGTCGAGTTCGTCGCGGATTCCAAGCTGGCGACGATAGCCGCGAGCACGCGAGTGCGCCCGCACGAGTTTGAACCGCACGAGTTTCAGCGGCACAAGTTTGAGCCGCACGAGTTTGAACCGCACGAGTTTGAACCGCACGAGTTTGAACCGCACGAGTTCGAGCCGCGAGACTTCACCACGTTGGTCACCCGTGGCTCGCGCAGGCGCGGTCTACACTGCGCGCCATGGTTGCGGACGCACGAACCCACGCTTCAGACAATTCAACCGCCATCGACCTCGTCGATGTCACCAAGATGTATGCGGGCCGCGTGCACGCACTGCAAGGGGTCGCGATGCGGGTCCCGCGCGGCGAGATCTTCGGTCTCCTCGGCCCAAACGGCGCGGGCAAGTCGACGCTCGTCAAGATCATGACGACGATTGTGCGCCCGACCACTGCGCATGGCACGATTCTCGGCATGCCGATCGGCCATCGTCCGACGCTCGCGCGCGTTGGCTATCTCCCCGAGCACCATCGTTTCCCCGCGTATCTCACGGGTCGGCAATGCGTCGAGTTCTTCGGAGCGATGAGCCTCATGCGCCGCGCGGATCGCAAGCGCCGCACGTCTGAGCTCCTCGATGTCGTCGGCATGGGCGCGTGGGGCGATCGACGCGTTGGTACGTACTCGAAGGGCATGCAGCAGCGCACAGGCCTCGCGGCAGCGCTCGTGAACGACCCAGAACTCGTCATCCTCGACGAACCAACCGACGGTGTCGATCCGGTCGGCCGCCGCGAGATTCGCGACGTTCTGCTGCGTATGCGCGCGGATGGTCGCACGGTCTTCCTCAACAGCCATCTCCTCGGCGAAGTGGAACTTGTCTGCGATCGCGTGGCGATCATGCTGAAAGGGAAAGTCGAGCGGCAAGGCACGATGGCGGAACTCACGCACGAGAGCCGCGCGTGGCGCGTCACGATCGAAGGCGCCGCGCCTGCGTGGTGCGCCGAGTTCGGCGTCGTCTCGATCGACGGCGCACGCGGATCGATCGACTTCAAGTCCGACGATCTCGCGGTGCTCCAGTCGCTGATCGATCGCTTGCGCGCGGACGGTCATGCGATCATCGGCGTCCGCGAGATGCGCGAGAGCCTCGAAGATCTCTTCATGCGGCTGGTGCGTGATGTCGACGGGCGCACGGCAGCGGTGGGCGCGTCGAATGTGAACAGCGCGATGCGCGCCGGAGGTGCGCGATGAACACCAGTACGCATAGCGCACATCCGCTCGATCGCCGAAACCTCTCGGCCGCCGATTACATCGTGCAAACGTGGGCGATTTTCGTCTCGGCCTATCGCGAACTCAACGCGCGCAAACTCTTCTGGGTCGCGCTCGCGCTCAACGGCCTCGTGATCGGCGCGGTCGCGGCGATCGGGATCGACGAGAAGGGAATCAGCGTCTTCGGCTACGCGCTCGGTATTCCCCGCGTGAATACGCGCACGTTCCCCGACGGCCAACTCTACAAAGTCATCCTGTCCGCACTCGGCGTTGGATTCTGGCTTTCGTGGCTCTCGACGATCCTCGCGCTGCTCTCGACCGCGTCGATGTTCCCCGACCTTGTCACGGGCGGCGTCGACACGATGTTGTCGAAACCCATCGGTCGCGGACGGCTCTTCTTCACGAAGTTCGCAACGGGGCTTCTCTTCACGGCGCTGCAAGTCACGGTGTTCGCGCTGCTCGCGTTCCTCGTCCTCGGGTTGCGCGGCGGTGTGTGGGAACTCGGCATCTTCGTGGTCGTGCCGCTGATGGTCGTCTTCTTCAGTTACCTCTTCGCGGTGCAGGCGGTTGTTGGCGCGATGACCAAGTCGCCGATCGCGTCGGTGATCGTGACGCTTCTCTTCTGGATCTTCATCTTCCTCGTGCACTCGGGTGAGCAGTTCACGCTCGTTGGCCGCACGGCGAGCCGACTCGAAATCGCGGGCATCGAAGCAAAAATCGAGTCGCTCAAGACGGAAGAAGCGAAGGAAGGACTTCGGAAGCCACTCGAGGATCAGCGTGCGGATGACGCGAACTGGGTACTTGCGCACCAGATTTTCTTCGGCGTGAAGACGGTGCTTCCGAAGACGACGGAGACGGCGGGGCTCGTGACACGCGCGCTCGCAGTCACTGCGAACATCGGTGATGAAGAGGATGCGGAGGCGGAGGACGAGAACACGCGTCGTCAGCGCGGGTTCTTCCGATCGCAGTTTGTGACGGAACGCAAACTCCGCGGCGCGATTGAAGAGGAGATGTCCAAGCGGCCCGTCTGGTGGGTGGTCGGAACGAGCTTCGCGTTTGAAGTCGTACTGCTCACATTCGGTGCGTGGTGGTTCCGGAGACGGGACTTTTGAGGAGCGCT